>JAAYXM010000171.1 GCA_012515925.1 Clostridiales bacterium | reverse complement strand
CGGAAAAGTAAGCGGCGCGCCGTACGTGTTATAGAAAAATGCAAGAAAAAAGCAAGATTTGCAAAGATGTTTTCAATTATAACGGTATAATTAATTCATACTTAAACTGCATAGTATTATAACTGTATAATACGGATTATGACGGGAGGAGAAAGCATGAAAAGGATTTATCACGCGCCGGATATAGAAATTATTAAGCTGCATGCCGAAAACGCGATTACCTTAAGCTTTAATTTCGATATGGGCGGTATCGAGGACTACGGAGAGGTATAAAGACAAAGATTAACGGCCGGTTGCGCAGCTTTGCGCAATCGGCCGTCCTCATACTTCAGAGACTGTTGTTTATAACGTTTTCCCTGACGCTTAACGCGCGCGCGAAATAATCGTCAAGCAATTCGATTTCAAACTCTTTTATAATATCCATGACGGTTAAATCCGCAGATTCGCAGCTTAAAAGCACCGACCCGACGTGGCCGGGGTCGTACACCGTCAGATTATCCTTATACTTGTTTTTCGCTTCGAGGATTTTTTCCATATTGTAATCCATATGAACCAGCGTTGAGTCGAGATTAATCCCGGCGGTGACGTAGTCCGTATAGTTAGTCGTTCGAGCAACCGTTTCACCGAACGGATTTAAGATTCTGCTTTCGTCCGCGCGGACGGCGCCCGCAAAAAAGCTGCGGCATTGATACGCCCACTGCTCCTGCCTTATTCCGCCGTGGTACGCGGATGAAAACACGATTAAATCCGGCCTTTGCTCTTTATATTTATTCAGCAGAACATCAAAATTCAAATCAAAGCATATCGCGCAGGCAATAGTGCCGAAATCCAGTTTTATCAGATTAGCTTCCGTGCCGTATCTCATTTGGGTCATCTCGTTTTCCGCGAAAACGAGATGATTTTTGTCGTAAATCCCGGCGATGCCGCCTTTCCGGTCAAACACAATCGTGGAATTACGAAACGGATATCGGGTATCCTCGGGAACATATCTTGCCGCGCTGTACGCGATATTAATTCCGTGTTTTCTCGCTTTTTCGCCGATACAATCGGAAATCCCGGTTCCTAAGTATTTATAATACTCTTTTCTTTGCTCATACGAAAACTCATCGACACGGCTGCAGTATTCGGGAAAAACTATCAGATCCGGGTTATCCGGCAACACCTTGTCAATCTCGTCTGATAAATAGCGCATGAGCTCTTTTTTGTAAAACCCGTAATCGGGATTCCCGCTCACCGGTTTATACGGTTTTGTGGACAATACACTTACCTTTACGTAATTTGACATGTTATCCTACCTTTCAGATTCCGGCTCCGGTACGCGCTGGGGCGGCGGCCGGTTTTCTCCTTGAACACGCGGCAAAAGTATACTTCGCTTTGAAAACCGCAGGAGCGGCATATGTCATAGAGAGTCTTATCCGATTTCATAAGCAAGTCGCGCGCCTTAAGAACACGCAGATAAACCAGATATTCCGTAAATGTCATGCCGATAATATGCTTGAAAATCAGCTCAAAGCGATTTGGCGACATGTGCGCGATTTTGCTGATATCCCTTAAATAAATTTTTTCGGTGTAGTTTTGGTTTATATAGTCAAGCGCTTTGCGTACGGATTCCCGGTACTCGTTATGCATCGCGGCGAGCTCCGCGTCGCAATCCTCGTGATACTGCTCCGTGATCCGGTCAAACAGCAGCGTCATGCTTGCCCGGATATGCGGGAGCGTGAACTGGTCGTTTATATTGAATTCACGCAGCATCGACCTGATTATTTCCTCAATCTTTGTCCTTCTTTTACCGTCAAAACGCAGCATCGGGCTTACTCCCTAAGTTTGAAATCTCTTATTTCCGTAACCGAGCAGCTTCTGATGTGAAAGGTTGTTTTCCCCTCATACCGTTTGTCGAACGATGCGAAATGGAGTAGATACTCCTGCTGTCCGCCGTCATGGTCACACCCCCCGAAAGCATACAGAATCAACACTATCACACTACCACAAAACATTTCATTAATCAATAAAAAAATGCGGCAAATCCGAAAAAAGGTGAAAAAGGTTAAATACGGTCGGGCAAGACCGGCTTACAGGTGGACAATCGAACACATGATTGAGGTGGACGACCCGATGGAGCTGGTTACGACACATATCGTGGAAATATAAGACGAGGTGGATTTCTATGAAAACAAAAAAGCTTGTCGAATTGGCAAAAACAATCCGGAGCAAAAACGCGAGCCCGAATAAAATAACTTTTGATATTATTTTTCGCGAAAAGGAAACCTATGAGCTTGTGAAAAAAAGCGGGATAATCAATACCGATTCAATCTGCGGAATCTATAATATCAAGCCCGAAGACATCACGGATTTCGTTACGTATGACCCCGCATACGCGATTAAGTTTACGTTCTACCGCGCAATGCCGAGCGGCAATCCCGGCGATGCCGACATTTACGGCGCGCAGCAGTACGCCCCGCTTATGGATATTGAGATTCCCGTTTAAAAGCCTGATTTCACGCGCTGCACGAAACCTGTTCTGCACGCATATAATGCGGATAGAACAGGGGGATAGACATGGTAATACATATTGTCAAACCGGGCGATACCCCGTATTCGATAGCGAGACAGTACGGGGTGTCGCCCGATATGCTTATAAACGACAACGAACTGTATACGCAGCCGCATCTTGTGGTGGGGCAGGCGATAGTCGTGCAGTTTCCCGAGGAAACTCATGTGGTGCGCCCGGGTGAAACGCTGCTCTCGATTGCCGAAAGCTACGGCGTGTCGGTAAACCAGCTGTTTCGCAACAACCCGGTGTTAAACGGCAGGCCGCAGATTGTCGCGGGGCAGACGCTTGTCATAACCTATGACCGTCAGATAGAGGGCACGATGCAGGTTT
>JAAYXM010000170.1 GCA_012515925.1 Clostridiales bacterium | reverse complement strand
CCGGTCAGGAGTACTTGCTTGAATACCTGAGGGAAAGCGGCATAGACTGTGAAATGTACTATCCGGACGATGTTCCCTCAATCCTTTCCCATGAAGGATATCTGGGTAACCGGGGTACCGACAGTCGACCCAACCTGACGGCTTTTATTAAGGGTAAAAACAGCGGCCGCAAAATTACTCTTGCCGCTCATATGGACACTATGCCGCTCGGAAACGAAGCGGACTGGAGCGTTCCGCCGCTAAGCGGCGCCATAAAGGACGGCAGGATATGGGGGCGGGGCTCAAGCGACAATAAAGCCGGAATCGCCGCGTCCGTTTTTGCCGCGAAGGCTCTTAAGGATTCAGGGGTTTTGCCGGAATATGACGTATACATCACCTCATACGCGGATGAAGAATACGGCGGCGGCAACGGCGCCCTGGCATCCTGCCTTAAGTATCCGTCCGATGTCTATATCAACTTAGACGGCGGCGGAATGGAGGTTTGGCCGTACGGCATCGGCGGCGGCGGCTGCATCGCAAAAATACATAGCCCCGTAAAAGCTTCTACAACCACCGGTGTATTTAACGGCATATCCGTTCTTGTTAAACATCTCGAGGATTTCGGAAAGAGGCGGTTTGAGGAACTAAACGAAAGCCCGATTTTTAAAGACACGGTTATTCAGGCGGATGCTTTTCGTATGTTGGAGATATCTTGCGGTCAAAACGGCGTTGACCTGGAAAACGGCCGGGTTATGTTTTCATATTATACGCTCTCCGATTATGACATTATAAATAAAGAGCTAAGCGACTTATCCGCGAGGGTTCAGGAAGAAATTTCCCGTTACGGCTTGATATTTGAAGGCATGGAGCGGATTACGCGCTTCTTTAAACCTGTAAATCCGGATAAGATTCCGGACGACGCCGCGGTTTTCGCAAAAATATTAGGCGAATTTAAAAAAAGCCCGGTTAAAATCGCGGGCGGATGCCTGTCGGATTTGGCCGTGTTCTCGCAATACGGCGGCGGTACCGCCTTTAACACCGGTCTGTATAAAGGCTTCGGCGAGTACGGCGGTCCCCATCAGGCGGATGAATATGTTAACTGCAATGAACTGCTTGCGTTGACTTGTGCCATCGCAGTTTATTTAATAACAAAAATTGAGGAGGTAGCAAAATGAAAGAATTCGTATACAAGCCTTCGGCCTGGCTTCCTTCTCGGGATGTCGAAATGCTGGAGCGTGTCAGAAACATCAGGCGGGAGGACATGGAATATACGAACGAGAACGGATACAGCGTAAAGGTTGTTCTCGACCCGACTTATTTACTTGTTATGGATATGTTCCATAGGATTAGCGAGAGCGACAGAATGAATCAGAGATTTACCATGGTTTGTCCCAATCAATGGCCGGCGGCATATTCGGCCGTGGCGGAGATGATTAACCGGTACAGGATAAACTGCCGGAATGTCCACGCGTTTGCCATGGACGAATACGCGGACGAAAACGGCAATGTCGCGCCGCTGACATATGGAGCGGGATTGGGTTATTCGTTTTTAAACCATTTTTACTACAGAATCGACCCTGATTTGCGCCCGCCGGTAGAACAATGGCATGTTTTCACAAACGACAATATTTATGATTATTCGGATATTCTCGAGGAAACCGGCAACGGCGGCGCGGATGTGGTTTACTCCGCGACCGGCTGGCCCGGGCATACCGCGTTTATCGACCCGCTGACGGAAGAGTTTAAGGCTGACTCACTCGAAGAATTTCTGACGCTGGGCTCAAGACTCGTTACGCCGACCCCGCTTACCATATGCGAAAACTCGCTGTTCGCGCATGTGGGCGCTTCGGGTGACGTATGGGCTGTGCCTCCGAAAGCCGCCACCATAGGACCGCGGGATATCGCGAATGCCAGAGACCATTTTGAGGTGCACAGCTTTGTGTCTCCAAACGGCGAATCATGGCAACGCATGATTTCAAGAATACAGCTTTACGGTCCGATTTCCATAGAATGTCCGGCGTCTATAACAAGACTGTTTAAAGGTATATGCTATGTCAGCGAAGGAATAGCAAAGCCTTTCGGTTCGTGGACAAACGGCCTGCCGGATTATATGCTGTATTAATTATAAATAATAATGCCCCGCGCCGTTCGGCGCGGGGCATTATTATTTAATTACCGTTACTTATTGTCGTAGAAATCCTTTACCGCCGCGAAGAACGCGTCGATATTCTCCCAGCTTGAAAGCGGCGGTATGTCGCAGCCCGACGAAATAATAAAATTCGGATATCCGGAGCATTCGGAAAGTAAAGCCAGGGTCTCCTCGCGCACGGATTCCGGCGTCCCGTTTCGAAACTGCCTTGCGGGGTCGATATTGCCCATGACGACGATATCCTCCGGGATATGCTTCATCATCTCGCCCATGCTTATCGCGTTACCGAAATGGAGCGCTTTGGCGCCCGTGTCGAGAATCGAATCGATTATCTTTATAGCCGTGCCGCCGCAGTTATGGTAAACAACGATAAACCCGGAATCCTGCACCGCGTCCACGATTTTCTTCACGTACGCGGACGAAAACTCGCTCGCGAGCACGGGCGACAGAAGCCCGGCCAGCGGCTCGGCGATGACAACGCCGTCTGCTCCGACATCTTTATAAGCCCTGATGTAGTCGATTATAAAGCTTGTCACCTTATCTAAAAGCACATGCACCATTTCCGGCTCGTCATAGCAGTTTAACATCGCGGCGTTAACGTCCATAAGCCGCCCCGCGAGCGAAAACGGCCCGATTACCCCGGCGAATACGGGCCTGTCATTGATAAGAGCGGCCGCTTTTTTAATCGCCTCGATGTATTTCCCGGTTCTGCCGGCGCCGACGGGCGGAACAATAAGGCTTTTCGCCTGCTCCATATTGCTTATGATGCCGCCGATAACCGTAGGAACCTCGTCATCCGAAAAGCGGATTTCGGAGCCGAAGCACTCGGCTTCGACGGACAAATCCATCATGCTTAAGGACGCCGCGGCGTCCGTGCGCTCCGCGATGCTTTTCATGCCCCGGGCCAGGTTGTCGCTGTCGGATATAAGGTCAATGACGCTTATGCCCAGTATCTGAATCGAGGGAAACGAAAGAACGGGCATAGCCTTCTTTTTGGGGGCTTTTATTATACCCTCAAGCCATTTAT
>JAAYXM010000169.1 GCA_012515925.1 Clostridiales bacterium | reverse complement strand
TCAAGACGCGGCTTAAGGTGTTTTTTGATTATATCGAATTCTTTAAATACGCTTCCGGATAAAACGGCGCCGCAATTACCGTCTCCCAGAAACGCGCCCAACGCGTTGAATATTTTAGAAAGCTCGCAAGCGTTATTATCGACAACCTCGTATGCCGCGTCGTCACCCATTCGATACGCCTCAAAAACAACGGGCGCGAAGGACGCGATATAGCTTTTGCCCTTTCTGTAAATATCGTCAAGCGCCTTAATCAGATTGCCCGTGACCTTTTCAATAAGCTCCGTCATCAATGTGGCTTTACCCCGGCCGTCCTTATGGCAAAGCGCGTGATAGAGCGCGTCTCTGCCCAAATCATAACCGCTGCCGCCGCGGTCAAGCAAATACCCGTAACCGCCCACCTGAATGATTTTACCGTCTTTTCTGCCGTAGCCTATGGAGCCGGTTCCTGAAATCACGACACAGCCGTTTTTATCCTCAAGCCCCGCGGTCAGAGCGCTCATGGCATCGCTGTGGTTTGAAACCTTAGCCTTATCTCCGATTATTCTCAAAAGCTCTTTATGTATAAGCTCTCTGTTGTCTCCCGTGGTTCCGCCCGAAAAACCCGCGAAAAGGCTCAATAGCCCTGACTTCTCACGGTTTTTAAGAAGCTCGTTTATCCCTTCCTTAACTATTCCGATTGCTTTTTCAAAACCGATATTGTTAAGGTTGCTGCCGTTCTTTCTGACTCGGGATATAACCCGCCCCGCTGTATCGCAAAGCACAAAATCCGTCTTTGTGCCGCCGCCGTCAATGCCTATCAGGAAACGCATTCTCCCTCACCCGCTTTAATACTGTCTATGGCTTCTCTTATACTTCCGTTCGCGAGTCTCAGCTCGGCTTCGGCGCGGATTCTGTCCGTACCCGTAATATCGGTAATAATTCTGATACACCTGTCAAGCAGCTTTTTGTTTACGGGTTTAAGGTTAATCATGTAATTCTCGTAAACCTTGCCTGTTTTTATCATCGCGCCGGTGGACAGCATATTCAGAATCAGCTTTTGCGCGGTACCCGCCTTAAGCCGTGTTGAGCCCGTTATTACCTCGGGGCCGGTGTCAGGCGTAATGGCTATATCCGATATTTTTTCCATCTCGCTGCCCTTGTTGCATATAATTCCGACAGTATGTGCCCCGGCCGCGCGCGCGCTTTTCATCGCCGCGATAACATACGCCGCGCCCCCGGAGGCGGATATGCCCACCACGATATCCCGGTTTGTAATACCGAGCGCTTCAATATCCGCTCTGCCCTGCTCCGCGTTGTCCTCTTTATCCTCGGACGCGCTTGTCAGCGCAGCGCTTCCGCCCGCTATTACCGGAATCACAATTTTTTTATCAATTCCGAACGTGGGCGGGCATTCGGCCGCGTCAAGTACGCCTAACCTTCCCGAGGTTCCGGCGCCGACATATATAAGCCGCCCGCCGTTATCCAGAGCTTCCGCGATCATGTCAACGGCTTTGGCTATGTCTTCAATTACATCAAAAACCGCGAGAGGAACACTTCTGTCTTCCGTGTTTATTGTTTTTAATATGTCAATCGTATCCATTTTATCGATATAAATACTTTTTGGGTTTCTCATTTCGGTTTTCAGCATATCTTTTCCTCACTATAATCAAATACTTTATTCCAAGGTATGCTTATTATAAAACAAATAAAATATATTTTCAATAGTAAATCTATATAAAATAGAAATAATATTTTATTATACAAATAATTTTTTGCGTATTATTAAAATCT
>JAAYXM010000168.1 GCA_012515925.1 Clostridiales bacterium | reverse complement strand
TCCGTTTAAACGTAAGTTTCATGTGATTTTTTGCCGGAATGTAATGATATACTTTGACAGGGGGACGCGGCTGAAAATCGTCAAAAAGCTATACGAGTACACGGAAGACGGGGGATATCTGTTTATCGGTCAGTCCGAATCCCTGAACAAGTTCGAGACAAGCTTTCAGTACATAAAACCCTCTATATATCGAAAGGTGTAATCATGACAGAGAAAATCAGAGTTCTAATAGTTGACGATTCGTTGTTTTTCAGAGAAAAGATAAAGATAGAGCTGTCAAGGGATAAGAATATCGAGGTCGTCGGCACCGCGGAGGACGCCTTCGACGCGCGGGACAAGATTATTGCCGCAAACCCGCATGTGTTGGTTCTGGATATTGAAATGCCGAAAATCGACGGGATTTCATTTCTGAAGCTGCTTCTGCCCCAGTACCCGATACCTGTTGTGGCGATAAGCTCGGAGAGCAGCTATGTGTTCGAGGCCATGAAGGCGGGCGCCGTGGACTTTGTGTGCAAGACCCGCGCGGAGGACGAGGACAAGGATGTTTTCTTCAGAGAACTGATTGCGAAGGTAAAAATCGCGTCCATCGCAAAGGTCGGAAATCAGGTCGGCAAGCGGGAACACGGCAAGGAGCAGTATACGGACACCGCGGTAAAAGACACGGACAAAATAATCGCAATCGGCGCTTCAACCGGCGGAACCGAGGCGATTTTCAAGATTATCAAGGCGCTGCCGAAGACGGCGCCGGCAATTCTGGTTGTTCAGCACATGCCGCCGGTATTCACGCGAATGTTCGCGAACAGACTGAACGATTCCTGCGCGATGAGGGTGACAGAGGCTAAAAACGACGAACCCGTTTATCCCGGAACGGTTTTGGTCGCGCCCGGCGATTATCATATGAGGCTCGTTAAGAAAAACGATTCTTACTGTGTCGAATGCTCTAAAGGTGAAAAAGTAAACGGGCACTGCCCGTCGGTGGATGTGCTGTTTAATTCCATAGCCGAGCTTAATCACAAAAACGCCGTCGGCGTTATACTCACCGGCATGGGCAGGGACGGGGCGCAGGGTCTTCTGAATATGAAAAAGAACGGGAACATCACAATCGGCCAGGACGAGAGCACAAGTGTCGTTTACGGAATGCCGAGGGAGGCGTATGAGCTCGGCGCGGTCAGATACCGGGTTCCGCTTGATAATATTCCGGAAATGCTGCTTAAATAAAAAGAACGCGAGAATGGGGGAATGCTTGTGAGCTTTGAGGAAATTTCGAGGGAGACATGGATAAAATTCAATCAAAGCCGCGAAGTTGAGTTAAGAAACGTGATATTGACGCGTTACCTTCATCTGGTGAAGGAAATCGCCATGAGGCTCGTACCCGTATATAAGAACCATTTCGACTATGACGATTTGTACAGCTGCGGTATATTCGGGCTTATGGACGCAATCGAGAAGTTCGACGTAGACAAGGGAGTTAAATTCGAAACATACGCCCACAGGAGAATAAAGGGTGCGATAATAGATCAGATAAGAAAACAGGACTGGATACCCAAAAGCATGCGGCAGAGATTTAAAAGCATCGAGGAGGCTTTCGCGGAGCTTGAACGCGTCCAGGGCAGGCTTCCGACGGACGACGAGGTCGCGGCGTATTTAAATATAACCATGAAAGAGTATAATAATATACTGAACGATACGTATTTTTATCAGATTGTTTCGATTGACGAGCAGATTATGGAGAATCTCGAGTACGGCGGGACAAGCCCGGAAACGCCCGAGGAGCATTGCGTCAGGCATGAAATACATAAAACCCTTTGCGATACGATAGACCAGCTTACGGAAAACGAGAGGACCGTTATATCGCTGTACTACTTTGACGGCTTAAACCAGAAAGAGATAAGCAAGGTCCTGTCAATCACCGAATCGCGGGTTTCACAGCTTCACAGCAAGGCGCTTCTTAAGCTTCGGACAAAGCTTAGCGCCTTAAAGGTCAGTATATTCTAAAACGGAGGACTTGGTTTCTATGAATCCATTGATGATACTGTTCGCGATACTGGGTATAGCCATAATCGGGGTTATGGCTTTTATTGTGTACCTGTTATACGTAAACAGCAGGAACGCCGGAAAGGAATCCATCGCGGAAAAGGAAAACGAGCTTATCGATTTATATCTGTCACTTGAGCAGATGATGAAGGAAATCGAGATATATACGGAGAAAGCGAAAAGCGAGATAAACTCGGATATCGAAAGGATAAAAAACCTGCATCTCGGGATTTCGGAACAAAGCCGTGATGTGCCCGAAAGCAATCAGAGCGCAAAGAGCCTTTACGGCAAGGGGACGGATGTCGATTATGCCGAGAAGTGCAGAATGGTGCGGCATTATCACAAAAACAGCCGCAGCGTACCTGAAATCGCCCGTATCATGGACATGGGGCAGGGCGAGGTGAGACTGATACTCGATTTAAAAAACTGACGGCATAAACTTTTTCGCGTTTTCTGCCGATAGAATATATAGACGTTTTAGCTTAACCGGATTCCGGCGGAAGGTGGGAGGAAAACGTGAACAGAAGTATTCAGGGCGTGGCTTACGCTATGCGGGTTCAGGCCGAGCGCTTCAATATTACCGCGAGCAATATTTCAAATATCAGTACAAGGGCGTATAAACGCGAATCCGTCAGCGTGAAGTCCTTTGACGAAGTGCTGATAGAAGCGCTTTCGTACGGAAGCTCCGCGCATGTCGGCAGCGTGGGTTATTTAAGCCTGGGCAGCGCGATTGACGAGGTTAAAATCGTATACAACCAGGGCAATCTTGAAAACACCGGGTATGCTACCGATTTTGCCGTTCGCGGAGACGGCTTTTTTACCGTCGAGGCTCCCGGCGGGGTCTTGTACACGCGCGCCGGCAATTTTATTTTCAGTGAAGACGGCTATCTTATAACCCGTGAGGGTTATTACGTGTTGGGCGAAAACGGCAGAATACGCCCCGAAATGGAATCAATCGAGGTCAGGGAAAACGGCGAGATATATTATCTGAATACCGATGACGAACAAGTCTATGTGGACAGGTTCAGATTAACCGGGTTTAACGATTTATCCGTTCTCCGGCGGGACGCTTCGGGCTATTACTCGAACACGGTGTTCGGAAACGCCTTTGATGACGGCGGCTCGTCGGTTTTGCAGCGCCATATTGAGGACTCCAATGTTGATGTCGTTGCCGAGACCCGCGATATGATGGAAGCCAAGCGCAATTTCGAAAGCTGCCAGCAGATAATCAAAATGCTCGACGATACGATGGGCAAGGCCGCAAACGAGATAGCAAGGCTGTAATCCGGAGGTTATTGTGATACAGGCTTTTTACACATCCGCCGCCGGTATGTCGGCGCAGCAAACCAATCTTGACGTTATCGCGAACAATATTTCGAATATAAACACCCCGGGCTATCGCGTAAGGCGCGCCGAGTTTTCGGAGCTTCTTACCCGCGAGTCCGCGGGGTACGGGGTTAAAGTCGGCGCCGTATCGCTTATTCCGTTTCCCGAAAGCGTAAACCCGCTTAAAATGGTTATCACCGGGCAGGGCGGCTACTTTGCCGTCGCGGACGACGCGGGAAACCGCGCCTATACAACAAACGGCGATTTCAAGCTTATCGAGCGGGGCGGCAGGTTCTATCTGGGCACGAAGGACGGTAAATTCGTTCTTGATTCAAGCTTCAGAAGGATTGAGCTTACGAACAACGCGTCCGACGCGGTTGTCGTGAACGGGGTAATCTATCCCGACGGGGATATCGGCGGCGAAGGCTTACCAATCGCCGTTGTCCGCTTTGCGGACACTGCCGCGCTTGCTCTCTCGGGGTCCGGCGTGTTCAGCGAAACCGCGGCTTCGGGACCGCCGATACCGCATGAATTCGCCATGGCGGCCCCGGGATACTTTGACGAGCTTGCGCCCGTCATGATGGAACGGCAGATGGGAGAAACAATTAACGTCGTACGCGCCCAAATGGCGTATTCGTTTAATTCCAGAGCCCTGCAGATTGCCGACGATATGGAGGCCATGGCAAATCATCTTCGCTATTAATATTTGGAGTGGTTATAATGAATATTAACGAAATCAACAAATCCAACCCGATTAACCTGTACCGGCAAAACCCGCGTACGGATAAGGTGCGCAAAGAGGGCGCCCCTTCCGTCGGTGACAGCGTCACTTTGTCCGAGACCGGAAATGCATTCAGGGACGCGCTTAAGGCTGTCAAGGATATGCCCGAAATCCGCGCGGACAAGGTCAGCGAGCTTGCACGGCGCGTAAAAAACAACGAATACAAAACAAAGACAAGCGACATAGCGGATAAAATCATCGATGACTCGATAACAGAGTAAGGCGCTTATTTACCCGCGCCGGGATTAAAAACTGGGGGATTTGGGTATGAACAATGCGTTGATTAACGTACTTGATAGTGAGTATGAGATTGTCATAAAGCTTATCGAATTCGCGGGGGAAAAGACAAATGCTTTTTTAAGCGAGGATATCAACGCGATAAACGAGATTCTGGAAACCGAGAGCGGACTTGAGAAAAAGCTCGGCGTCCTTGAGATTAAACGCGGTTCGATAATAAAAGAAATACAGGCTTTACAAGGCTCTTCGGAGCCGATAGGTATATCGGATATTATTAGCCGGGCGGACGAGCCTTACAAAACCCGTCTTAACGAGCTTAAGGCTAAAACGGATAAGGCTCTGCGCGAGCTTAAACGTATAAACGATATAAACGGCGAATTAATCTGCCTTAACTTAAACTATATCAATTTCATGATAAATTCCGTTTTCTCGGGAAAGCACGTTACATACGGCACCACGGGAAACACAAATGCGAGCGGCGCAACCAGTATTTTTGACAACAGGGCATAAGGAGGCGGCGGGATGTCGGTTTTCGGCGGGCTGCACATAGCGAACAGCGGTCTTTTTGCGAATCAGAAGGCTCTTGAAATCATTTCGAAGAATATAGCGAACGCCAATACCGTCGGGTATTCGAGGCAGCAGGTGCTTCTCACCCCGGCGGCATATGATATGGGCGTCGAGATTTCGTCCGTTATACAGGTAAGGGAGGAGTATCTTGATTCCCAGTATCGAAGCGAGCTTTGCAGACTCGGTGAATGGAGAACGCGGACCGAAGCGTTCAACATGATAGAGGATTTTTTCAAAGAGCCCTCCGAGCAGGGCTTAAACCACGCAATCGGCGTTTTTTTCAACTCGATACAGGAGCTTTCCAAGAACCCGGAATCCATGGAGATACGCACGCAGGCTCTCCAAAACGCTCTGACGCTTACGGATTCCTTTCATTATATCTATGACAAGCTTATCGAACTGCAGGACAATCAAAACAGCCGGATCGAATCCGCGGTAAGCGAAATAAACAAGCTTGCGACCGAGATTGTCGAGTTAAACAAGGAAATCAAGCGCTATGAAATCCGCGGCGACCAAAAGGAAAACGACCTGCGCGATTTGCGGAATAACGTAATCGACAAGCTGTCCGAGCTGATTAACATAACCGTCGGCGAAAACCCGGACGGGACGGTGTCTGTCAGAATAGGTGACGAATATCTTGTTGATTCCGAGACCGCAAACCGTATCGAGACGGTGCTTGATTCCCCGAACATGGTAGACGGCGAAAACATGCTTTACTCCGTGCGCTGGGCGGATTCCGGCGAGCTTGTCGAAATTACGAGCGGCAAGGTGAAGGGCTTTCTGGATATCCGCGACGGCTGCGGTATAACCGAAATCTACAACCCGAAATTCTACGGCATACCGTTTTTCGTAAATGAGATTAACCTGCTCGCAAAAACGCTTATAGGCGCGATAAACGATATTCACAGAAACGGATACACAATCCCGAACGACAGCAACGGCAACACATCCGAAACCGGTCTGGCATTTTTCGTGCCGGAGGATATTGAGAATGCCGCGAGCGCCAAAAACATCTCGGTTTCGCAGTATATCATAAGAAACGTATATAATATCGCCACATCCGACGAGCCCGTTGATATGTACAATCAGGGCAACAACGTAATAATTAAGCAGATTGCGGACCTTCGCGACAAAAAGGATATTATGATTACGATAGGCGGCGTAACAACCACGATAGGAAGCTTCGAGGGTTATACAAACAAAATCGCGTCCGAGCTCGCGGTTGTTTCCGACGGCTGCCAGACGAGATTTGAATCTCAGGAGATAATTACACGCAACGTGGAAAACAAGCGGCTTTCGGTCTCCGGCGTTTCAATCGACGAGGAAATGACCAATATGATTAAATTTCAGAACGCGTATGTTGCCTCGGCGCGGGTTATCACATCGATAAATACGATGCTTGAAGCTCTGCTTAACATATAGAAAGGTGTTGATCGGAAGTGAGGATAACTTCGGGGATGCTGATAAACGATTATATTAGGAACTTAAATAAGAATTACAATGAAATGGGCATACTTCAAACCCAGCTCTCGAGCGGAAAGAGTATTCTGAAATCCTCGGACAACCCGTCAGCCACAAGAAAGGCCATGGAAATCCGGTCGAGCATATTGCGCATTAAACAGTATACCGGCAACGTAATTGACGCGAAAGAGTGGTGCGCGCAGACCGAAACCGCGTTAAACGAGATAAACTCCCTTATCGGGCGGGTTTATGAACTCACCGTCGAGGCGGCAAACGGCTCAAACGGCGAAGGCGAGTTAAACGCGATAGCCGACGAAATCGAGCAGCTTATGGAGCAGCTTGTGGTATCCGCGAATACGAGCTTCGGCTCAAAGAGTATTTTCGGCGGAATGAATACCATGAGCAAGCCGTTCGAGGTAAGAGACATCGACGGGGAAAACGTTATTTTCTATAACGGACATAATTTAAACGAGCTTACGCTCCCGGAAAACGAGGAAGCCTTTGAAAGCCTGAGAGAACAGAGAGTCAACTATGAAATCGGCTTCGGGACAAAAATGGACATCTCGTTTAACGGTATAGATATTTTAGGCGCGGGACCGGATAACGTCTATGCGACGCTCGACAGATTGGTCACGGCGCTCAGAGCCGGCGACAACGATGTGATAAGTGAGTCGGTAGATACCGTGCGGAGCAAGCAAAACAACGTAATCTCGCTGTTAGGCGAAATCGGCGGTAAGACGAACAGGCTTGATTTATTCGCGAAACGGCTCGAGGGTGACGATAATAACTATACAATCATGCTCGAGGATACCGAGGGAATCGATATTGAGAGGGTTCTTCTGGAGTTTAGAACAAAAGAGATGATATACCAGGCGGCCCTGACCGCGGGCTCCAGAATAATCGTTCCGACCCTTGCGGACTTTCTTCGATAAATTTTAGGGGGTAAAGGCTTTGACAAAAAACAGCTCCTGCAAAAACAATATGCCCGAAAAGCAGATTATACATTTTCCGGAGGGGCTTTTGGGTATCCCGCACCTCAATAAATACATTATGCTTTCTCCCGAGAAAAAGCTCCCGTTCATGTATCTGCAGAGCGTCGAGGAGGAGGCTCTCGCGTTTATAGTAATCGACCCTTATTTATATATGCCCGATTACAGCTTTGACATCAGCGATGATGTCATTGATTTTTTGGGCGTTACAAAGGAATCGGACATACTGGTTTTGTCGGTTGTCGTCATCCCGAGCGATATTTCGCGGATGACGGCTAATTTTGCCGCGCCGGTTCTGATTAACGTGAATAACCGCAGGGCGAAGCAGATTGTCTTGCAGGACGATAAATACCGGATAAGACAGCCGATATTCGAAATATATAAGAGTATCGTGAATCGGGGGGCTTAAGTATGCTTGTTTTGACCCGAAAAAAAGGCGAGGCCCTGATTATCGGCGAGGACATTGAGGTCAAAATCCTCGATGTTTCCGGCGACAAGGTTTCGATTGGCATAAATGCCCCGAAAAGCGTAAGTGTTATACGCGAGGAGCTTATATCCCAGACTATAGAGTATAACATCGAATCCCTCAAAAGCCCGGACGCGATACTCAGGCAGCTTTCGAAACTCGGCGAAAATTCATAGAATTTATTTAAAGCTATAAAGTTTTTTGTTAATACGTCCGATAGAATTATTGAATACGTTAATTCATGTAATGCATTGCGCGGTTTTAAAGACAGGGCCCGCTTTTAATACCGCACCGGGTATGACATGAGTTAATAAAATTTAGGCAAGGATGCCGACATAAAATTCAAGGAGGATTCATATTATGCGTATTAACAACAACTTAATGGCTATGAACACCACGCGTCAGCTTGGAATCAACAGCGAAAACAGCTCGAAATCCATGGAAAAGCTCTCCTCGGGTTACAGAATCAACCGCGCGGGTGACGACGCGGCCGGTCTTGCGATTTCCGAGAAGATGCGCGCCCAGATTCGCGGCCTTAACCGAGCCGCGAGAAACGCTCAGGACGGTATCTCCCTTATCCAGACGACTGAAGGTGCGCTGGGTGAAGCCCAGAACATCATGCAGAGAATGAGAGAGCTTGCCGTTCAGGGCGCAAGCGGAACGTTGACTGACGACGACGCGGCCGAAATCGGTAAAGAGTATGATGCTCTTAAGGCAGAGCTTGAAGACATAGCGAAAAATACCGATTTTAACGGTATCAGGATGCTGGCTAACGGGGCTGACGATGTTACGCTTCAAGTGGGCGCTAATGCCGGTGAGACAATGACGGTTACGGCTTTTGACCTCGAAACCGAGATTGAAGCGCTCGCTCAGGCAACCATTGACACAGTAACTCTTGCCGCAGCCGAAATTCCGCTGCTGGACGTAGCTATTAAGAATGTTTTCGGCGCAAGAGCTCAGCTCGGTGCCGAGCAGAACAGACTTGAGTACAAGATTAAAAACCTGAACACCGGCAGCGAGAACCTGCAGGCCGCCGAATCCCGTATCCGTGACGTGGATATGGCTTCCGAAATGGTGAACTTCACGAAGAACGACATTCTCCAGCAAGCCGCGATGGCGATGCTTGCGAAAGCTAACCAGGCGCCCCAGGGCGTTCTGCAGCTGCTCAGGTAACAAACACGCAAAAAAGCCGGGGGGACCCCGGCTTTTTTTATGCGGCGATATAACGGACGGCGGTCTGAAAAACCGCTCTTTCCGTTTACGTTTGTTTGATACTACTGCTTTATCTGAATCGTCTTATACGGTATTTCGATGCCGCGCTCGTCGAATCTCTTCTTGACGAACTCGTGCAGGTAGTAGTTTAATTCCCAATAATTCGCGTTATCGACCCAGACCTTTAAAACTATTTCGACCGAGTCGTCGGCAACCGAGTTAATGCTTATAACGGGCGCGGGCTCTTTATGCGCGCCAGGGCTGTTTTCGAGCACGTCATAAACCGCCTTTTTTGCCGCGTCGATATCCGCGTCGCGTGAGACTTTAAAAACAATATCGAGCCTGCGCTTGTCTTCGGCGGAAAAGTTCCGGATATCCGACGCCAATACCCGGCTGTTCGGGATATAGAGCCGGCTGTTGTCCAATGTGTTAAGCCGGGTATATATCAAACCGATTTCGGAGACCGTGCCGCCGCTGCCCGATATCTCCACGAATTCCCCCACATTAAACGGATGCGAGACCAGAAGCAGTATCCCGCTCGCGAGATTGGACAGGCTGTCCTTGAGCGCGAGCGAAACGGCAAGACCTGCCGCGCCGAGTACCGCGATAAGCGAGTTGGTATTGATGCCGAGATTTCCCGCGACGATTATAATCAGGACAAAATAGAGCATAACCTTCACGAGCGATTTGAGAAAC
Source organism: Clostridiales bacterium (assembly GCA_012515925.1). Classification (GTDB taxonomy): domain Bacteria; phylum Bacillota; class Clostridia; order Oscillospirales; family JAAYXM01; genus JAAYXM01. The sequence continues at coordinate 16,994 of JAAYXM010000168.1, read as the reverse complement.
AGCCGGACGGACGGGTTTATGCCGGATTTGTTCAGCGCGGCGGTGACGATTCGCATGATGATTTTTACCAGCATAAGCCCGACCAGAAGGATAACCAGCGCGTAGATAATAAGCGGGAACTTGTCTGCGACGAAGCTTGTGAATTGCTTTAACATGTTTTGCATAATTGTCAACCCCTCTTAGTTTTTTTTATATAGTTGAAGATTGCCCGCAATTGTGATATTATAACCGCAAAGCGGTATATAAGTGCGCTGAATCCGAAAAATCCGGAGCAGAGAGTGATATGAGCGATTTATTTGATATAAAAGGCAGAAAAGCTATTGTGACCGGCGGCACGAGAGGGCTTGGCCGGGCAATGGCCGAGGCGCTGCTCGGGGCTGGAGCCGAGGTTGTTATCTGGGGCAAGTCCGAAAAAGTGTCCGATGTGTCCCGGGAGTATGTCGGGAAGGGCTATAAATGCTTCGGTGTGTCCTGTGATCTGGAGGACGGCGAGAAATTAAACCGCGGCTTTGATGAGGCTGTAAAGTTTCTCGGGGGCCGGCTGGATATACTCGTAAACGCGGCGGGCATTCAGACGCGTTACCCGTGTGAGGATTTCCCGCCGTTTGATTTTGCGCGTGTTGTCCGGGTAAACCTGCTTTCGGTTTTCGAGCTGTGCCGGCTTGCGGGGCGTGTAATGCTCGGACAGGGTTACGGAAAGATAATAAACGTCGCCTCGATGCTGAGCTTTTTCGGCGGGCACAATGTTCCCGCGTACGCTGCGAGCAAGGGCGGCATTAAGCAGCTGACAAAAGCGCTGTCAAACGAATGGGCGGGCAAAGGTATCTGCGTCAACGCGGTTGCTCCGGGCTATATGGAAACAGATATGAACGCCGCGCTGATTGAGGATAAGTCACGGTACAATGAGATACTGTCCCGCATTCCGGCGGGCAGGTGGGGCACACCCGGCGACATGAAAGGCGTTACGCTGTTTTTAGCCTCAAGCGCGTCTGATTACGTAAGCGGCGCGATAATACCGGTTGACGGCGGGTATCTCGGGAAATAGGCGGTTTATCGGCTATGAAAAGCTTAAAGGACAGGTGCGCGCGCATTATACAAACGCCGGGTTTTGTACTGAGTCTGGATTTACTTACAGTCGCGGCGGCATGGATTCTATACCGTTATTGGGACATAATCGCGGCACACATACCCGAATGCCTGTATTACAGGTTTTTCGGCGTATACTGCGCCGGCTGCGGCGCCACAAGGTTTATAACAAATTTCGTGCACGGCAGATACTTGTCGGCATTGTCGAACAATTTGTTTATGGCACTGATACTGACATACCTGCTATTATGTATTATAGCATTAAATATATCGGCATTCACAAAGCATAAGATATACGGGCGTTTTATAAACTTACGGGTTATTCTGATTCTCGCGCTTACCGCGGCGGCCTTTGCCGCGATACGCAACATACCCGTTTTCCCGTTTACCCGGCTTGCGCCGTAAAGCTTATATCGCGGCGCAGTTAAAGGAGTGGTTTTATGGAGAAGACAAAATCGCGCATATTATCCATAATCGGAATAGCGTTCGCGGTTCCGGCTATTATTGTATTGATTTCGGAGTATATACAGAAGGGCAGTATATTCGGGCTTATGGAGTTTATCGTTCAGAAACCCGGGATAATCCTTTTTGATATAGTATTGACCGCTCTGCTTTTCGCGCTGATGACGTTTCTGTTTAAAGCCCTTTGGGTTTCCGCCGCAATCAGCGGGTTTGTCTTCTATGCGCTGTCCTGCGTCGAATATTTTAAATACAGAATCAGCGGCTCGCATCTTGTCATATCGGATTTTCTCATGGCGGGAAGCTTCGGGGACATAACGGGCTTTGCCGATTTAAGCATAAGCGCCCATCTGATTGTCGCGCTCCTGCTTCTTGTTATAACCGTAATTGCGGTTAAGAAAACAAATCTTAAGCTTACCGTGCGCTTTACGCGAAGGCTTTTTTGCTCGGCGCTGTGCGTTTTATGCGCGCTGCTGCTTGTGTTTCCGTCGGGCGCTATGGAAAAGACGTACAGAATGCTCGATTTTGACACGGAGCCCGTGATAAACTCCTTTGATTTAAACGAGAGGTTCGACAACATCGGGTTTCTGGCTTTTATATATCGCGACGCGTCGGATACAATATCCGAAAAGGTAGAAGAACCCGCGGACTATAACAGGGAAAGCGTGCTGTCATATCTTGCGACGGAGGACGCGCCCGTTGAAAGCCGCGGGGTTTTGCCGAATATCGTGTTTGTCCTGTCCGAATCCTTTTCGGATTTAAGGGAGATAAGCCGGGATGTTCCGTCCGGTGTTTACGATTCGCTTGACAAAGCGTTTTCAAAGGGCGTCGCGGGCACGGCGGTTGTTCCCACTTTCGGCGGTTACACCGCGAGGACGGAGTTTGAGCTTCTGTTCGGGGTGCCGGTAAACTCAATTAAAAACCCGGAAATCCCGCACTACCTGCTGCCCGGAAACACCGGGGATTATAAGACCTTCGCGGACTTCTATAAAAGCTGGGGATATGCGACCACGTACATACATCCGTTCAGCAAGACGTTTTATAACCGCGACGAGGTTTACTCGAAATACGGGTTTGACAATATGTATTTTTCGGATAATCTAAGTGTTGATCCGGAGCATTTCAAGCGCTATATCAGCGACAGGACGGTTTATAAACAGATAGAATACCAGCTTAAGAAGGATTCGGGACAAAGCTACATATTCGCGACGACCATGCAGAACCACCAGCCGTTTTGCGCGGAGGGCGAAAAGGATTGCGACGAGCTTTCGTATTACTTGGACGGGATTAAAAGCTCCGCGGATTCGCTGTATGAGTTCCTGTGTTTTCTCGACAAATTCGACGAAAAGGTTATCGTCGTCTTCTTGGGCGACCATTTCCCGTTTTTTACGCCCCAGGGCTGTGTATATGAAAGGCTCGGCATAAACGAGCAGAACATATCAAAGCTTTATTACCAGAAATATCTGATGTATTCAAATTACGGCTTGTCCGACACGGGCTTTGCGGAAAAACCGGTTTCGGCGTTCTATCTTCCGCATATCGTGAGCGCGGTTACTGGCAACCGAAAATCCGCGTTTATCAACACGATGCTCGGTGAAATGGAGAAGACGCCCGTATATACGCTTGCCGTATCGAAAAGCGGCGGCAGCAGGGTATTGGATATAATCGCCTACGACAGAACGCTGGGCGAAAGATATTCGGATTAAAAACCGCCGGGATGCGGAGCATTCCGGCGGTTTTACTATACCGCCATGATTTTAGATGTTTCGTACATCTTTTCGTGAAGGTTCTTCTTCATAGCAAGAGCTTCGGCAATATCAATGTCGATAAGCTCGCTGTTAACCGAGCACACAACGCGATTGGTCTTGCCTTCAAGCAGAGTGCGCACCGCGAATTCGCCCATGCGGCTCGCCATTACGCGGTCACGGGCGGTGGGGGTGCCGCCGCGCTGGATATGCCCGAGTATCGTTATTCTCGTATCGATACCCGTTTGCGAGGCTACGCGCTCCGCAACCTCGATTGCGTTTCCGACGCCCTCGGCCACGATGATTATGTAATGCGAACGCTTGTTAATAATGCCGTCTCTGATTTTTTCTATAACGTCCTTATCAAAATCGAGCGTTTTTTCGGGTACAAGTATGGCCTGGGCGCCGCAGGCGATTCCCACATACAGCGCGAGATGACCCGCGTGCCTGCCCATAACCTCCACGACCGAACAGCGCTGGTGCGACTGCATTGTGTCGCGCAGCTTGTCAATAGCGTCGAGCGCGGTGTTGCACGCCGTGTCAAAGCCGATGCTGTAATGCGTTGATGCTATGTCGTTATCTATTGTCGCGGGAACGCCGATAGTGGGTATTCCTTGCTCCGCAAGGTCCTTGGCGCCCCTGAACGTACCGTCCCCGCCGATTGCGATAATACCGTCTATGCCTAAATACCTGCAGGTGCAGACGGCCTTTTTCATGCCCTCTTCCGTGAGAAACTCGGGACATCTCGCGGTGTAAAGAATCGTACCGCCCGAGGATATTATACCGTTGACGGAGCGGGCGTCAAGCTCCGTGACGTCACCGTTGATAAGACCGTTGTAGCCCCTGCGGACACCGAGACAGTCAATATTATAATATGAGGCGGTTCTCGCCACGGCGCGGATCGCCGCGTTCATGCCCGGCGCGTCGCCGCCGCTCGTAAGTACACCGATTCGCTTTATCTCTTTCATTCATATCCACCTTATAAAAAATAGATTATAGTAATTATATCATAAAAATAATGCGGCAGGGAAGACCTGCCGCATTATTTTTATTTCTAGTCTTTTACTAATAACCGTTTCTCCCGTCCACTAGTGTCTAGTGTCTAGTGTCTGGTGACTATTTCAGCAGATTTATGCTTCTGCCGCTTTCGGCCTTGACGCTTTTAAGCTCATCGGCGTGCTCATTTTCAAATACTTTAAGCTCATCGATATTGGAAGCGACCTTGTGATATGCCGCGGCGTACTGGTCAAGCAGCTCCTTACAGGGCTTCTCAAAACGCGGGGCCAGCATGAACGCGGTTTCTGCGAGAGCCTCGGTAACCGGCAGCATAACGCCCGCGCTGCTCCTGTCCTTGTCCGCGTAGGGGCAAGCTATGGGACAGCCCTTGCCGAATACGTCGCCGTCCGTGAACAGCCGCTGGTTGTGCAGCCGCCCGTAACCGCAGGGGCCGCAGGCAACGCCTTCGGCGTTTATCGCCTTGAGGAAGGTCTGAAGCTTTATGCCGCCGAGCTTTTCCTTGTCATAGCGCACGTAATGATAAGCGTATATTCTCTTTCCACCCTCGCAAATCTTTTGAGGTATGATACATTCAATGTCGGATATCGCGTTTTCGAGGTATAGCGCGTTTTCGGTCCTGATCGCGTTTTTAGCGTCAAGCACGTCGAGCTCGGCATTGGCTATAGCTATTCCGAGCGGGTGCGCGCGGTATTTATGACCCATGCCCGTCATGCTGTACTGTCTGTATGAAGAATCCTCAGGCAGATTGCCCAGCCGCTCGTACAGGCCGAGCGCCGTCGCGCGCTCATAATAATCGCGGTTGTTCGTAATCAGTATGCCGCCCTCGCCCGCGACAAGGGTTTTTGAGCCCTGGAGGCTGAAACAGCCGATATCGCCGATGGTGCCGACTTTTTTGCCCTTATAGGAGGCGCCGTGGGCGTGCGAAGCGTCTTCGATAACCTTCAGATTATACTTCTTCGCGATTTCCATAATCGGGTCCATATCCGCCGGGGTTCCCCAGCAGTGAACAACCATAATCGCCTTTGTTTTCGGGGTTATCCTGCGTTCGACATCCTTCGGGTCCATGATATGCGTTTCCTTATCAACATCACAGAATACCGGGATACCGTTTGTCGCGACAATCGGAGACGCGCTCGCCCAGTAAGTGAACGAGGGCACGATTACCTCATCACCCGGGCCGACGCCGACCGCGAACAAGGCCGAATGCAGGCACGAGGTCCCGTTAATCATCGCTATGCCGTATTTCGCGCCCGTGTATTTGCAGAATTTCCGTTCAAATTCGCCGACGACCGGAGACGAAGAGATTTCGCCTTTTTCGCAAAGGGAAACCACCGCGTTAATCGCGTCTTTCGAAACAAGCGGAAGAGCCGCGGTTTCTTTATAGTCTAACGTAACTGTTTTCGGACCGCCGAGCAAAGAAAGATTAGCCATATCCATTCCTCCGTCAGAGATAGTATTGAAACAAGGCGGGGATTTCTCCCCGCCTTAAAGTCTAACACTTTTTTATATACGCGTCTGTGCGTATACTGTTAGGTTTTTGATGAATTCTATTAATTATTATGACAGATACAGACAAAAAACGCAAATGAGCGCGGCATGGCGCGGGCATTTATGCGGTTTCGATATTTGCCGCGTCCTTAAGGTTTAACTCCTCGATGGCCTGCTCGCGCATTTTGTATTTCTGCACCTTGCCGGACGCCGTCAGCGGGAACGAATCCACGAATTTGATATAGCTCGGGACCTTATGCCTTGATATGTTTTTCGCGATAAACTCACGCATTTCCTCCTCGGTTACGGTATAGCCCGCCTTGAGAATAATACAGGCCATAACCTCCTCGCCGAACTTAACCGAGGGTACGCCGATAACCTGAACGTCCTGCACGGCTTCATGCGTGTAAATCAGCTCTTCTATTTCGCGCGGGTAGATATTTTCGCCGCCGCGGATAATCATATCCTTTATCCTGCCGGTTATTTTGTAATAGCCGTTTTCGTCGCGCATGGCGATATCCCCGGAATGCAGCCAGCCGTCCTTGTCGATAATGTTCTTTGTGGCTTCCTCCATTTTATAGTAGCCGCGCATAATACTGTACCCGCGGCAGCAGAACTCGCCCGGGACATTGGGGCCGACATCCTCGCCGGTTTCGGGGTTTACCACCTTGCACTCGATGGCGGGCAGGGGCTTTCCGACCGTGGAAACCCGGGCTTCAAGGCTGTCGTCCGGGTGCGTCATGGTCGCGACGGGCGAATTCTCCGTAAGCCCGTAGCATATCGTTATCTGGCTCATATTCATTTTATCGATAACCTGCCTCATCACGTTTACGGGACAGGGCGAGCCCGCCATGATGCCGGTCCTGAGACTCGAAAAATCGTATTTGTTGAAATCGGGGTGCTCTAAAATAAATATGAACATGGTGGGGACGCCGTGGACACCCGTACAACGCTCCTTTTGAATCGCGTTCATTACGGCAACGGGGCTGAACACATCAACCGGAACCATTGTTGTCGCGTGCGTAACGCAAGCCATAATCGCGAGCACGAGCCCGAAGCAGTGAAAGAACGGCACGGGTATGCACAGCCTGTCCTTTTCCGTCAGAAGCATGTTTTCACCGATAAAAAAGCCGTTGTTGAGTATATTATAGTGTGTAAGCATAACCCCCTTGGGAAATCCCGTTGTTCCGGAGGTGTACTGAATATTGACGACATCATGAGTGTCTAAGTTTTTCGCGTACTCGTCAAGCTCGGAATCGGAAACGCTCCCGCCGAGCTTAAGCAGGTCATCCCACGTATGACAGCCGTCGGGCGCGGGCCCGGGGTCGTTCGGGTTCGGGACATGGATTATGCGCTTTAAATACGGAAGCCTTGCCGAGTCAATCTCGCCCGGGGCTTTCCCGTTAAGCTCGGGCAAGAGCTCGGATATAATCTCCCTGTAATCCGTATTCTTCGTCCCGTCAATGAATACCAGCGCCTTACTGTCGGACTGGCGCAGCAGATACTCAAGCTCGAATATTCTGTAATTGGTGTTGACCGTGACAAGCACGGCGCCGATTTTCGCGGCTGCGAACAGCGAGATAAGCCATTCCGGGTAATTCGTAGCCCAGACCGCTACATGGTCGCCTTTTCCTATGCCCATACGCAGAAAGCCCTTCGCGGCGGTGCGGCAAACCTCGTTGAATTCGGCGTATGTATAGCGTACCGGTCGGTCCGTATACACAACCGCTTCATGGTTTTTATGACTGACAGCCAGTTCGTCAAGCAGTCCGCCGAGTGTTTTTTCTATAAAATCCTTCATGTATTATCCTCCGTTTACTAAAAAAGCCCCTCGAAGTCAATGAACTTCAAGGGGCGAATCCGCGGTACCACCCTTGTTTTCGCATACGGTCGCCCGGTATGCGCTCAGCGAGTATGAAACTCAGGGCGTTAACGCCGCCCGTACGCCGCATCTTACTTTTCGCCCGGTCACGTGTTCGGATGCGAGGCTGCATAAAGGAGTAAGGCCAAAGCCGCACGCCGCGTTTCACCGATATCGCGGCTCTCTGCAGAACGGTGGTTCGACCTGCTTTTATTTTTGCCTTTACGGTATTATTCAAGGTTGTTTTTTTAAGTATAAATTATAAAAAATTATACAGATTATCAGGCGCGTTGTCAATTGTTTTTTTCAGGGCGAGGAGAGTTTTTGAAGATTGCCCGCCGGGGAATGCCGCCGTTAACTGCTTGTCCCCGGAAACAACACGTGCGGGCAGATGGGTATTAATATGTGTTTTTATGGAAATACTATATTCGAAAAATACGGTTGGGAAGTAGAAACGCATGAACGCTGTGATACTCGCGGGCGGGAAGCACCCGCGGCTTATGCCGCTGACCGCCGATACGCAGGCCGCGATGATTAAGCTTTTTGACAAGCCCGTCATGGAGCATATAATTTCCTTCCTGCGGAAAAATAACATAGTGAATATCGCGGTGACACTGGATTTTAACGATAAATCAATCCGGAAATACTTCGGTGACGGCCGCGATTTCGGCGTAAATATAGAATACGTGACCGAGCACGAGCCGCTCGGCAGCGCGGGCGGGGTTATAAACTGCCTGCCGCTTGTCCGCGAGGATTTTCTGGTCGTAAGCGGAGATGTTTTATGCGGCTTCGAGCTTAACCGAATGATTGAGTTTCATAAATCAAAAAACGCCGATGTCACGATGCTTTTGACCCGAAGCGATACGCCCGTGGAATACGGAATAGTTATGACGGACGAGAATTCGCGCGTATTGAAAATCTGCGAGAAGCCCTCATGGGGACAGGTATTTTCGGATATTATAAACGCGGGGGTTTACTTAATCAAACCGGACGCGCTGAAAAAATTTCCCGCCGGAAAGCCGCGGGATTTCGCGGCGGACATATTTCCGGGCCTTATTAAGAATCGGGCCGCGGTTTACGGCTTTTATACAAACGCGTGCTGGCACGACATAGGCGATATAAAAAGGCTCTTTCGCTGCATAAAAGACGCGCTCACGGGCAAGCTGGCTATCGAAATCCCCGCCCCGCGCTCCGATAAGCATGTGTACTGCGCGTCAACTCTCCCCGCGGACACGGTCGTTATACCGCCGGTATATATCGGACGCGGCGTTCGGGTCGGACCGGGAGCGAGGCTCGGCCCGAACGCGATAATCGGCGCTGACAGCGAAATCGGATCGGGCGCCGAGATGAAGGACTGCTTTGTTTTCGGCGCGCGTACCGGCAAAGAATGCAGCGTTGAAGGGGCGGTTGTGGGAGCCGGCTGTGTTTTAGGCGACAGGGTTTCATTAAGGTCGGGGAGCGTACTGGGAGAGCGGGTCAGGTGCGGTGACGGAAGCTTTATAGACAATAACAAAAGAATCTGGAACGGTATTGAAATCCCCGGCGGCGATATCGTAAAAAGCAATTTAATAACATACGCGGGCAAGCCCGACGCCTTTATCGAGGCCGGCGCGATTTCGGGTATGGCGAATATCGATATAACCCCGGAGCTGTGTGCCGGTGTCGGCCTTGCCGCCGCCGGCTGCGGCATGCGCGTGGGTGTGGGGAGCACGGGCGACGCGGTTTGCGATATGCTCAAGTCGGCGCTGGTTTCAGGGCTGTGCTCGGCGGGAGCGCAGGTGACCGAGATAGACGTGAGGTTTGCCGCCGCGGCGGTTTATGTGGCAAAAAGCTATATGTTTAATCTTACGGTGTTTATTGAATCAAACAAGGACACCGTTAATATCAGGTTTTTCGACAGGCTCGGCATGCCGTTGTCCGGTGAAGCCCGCCGCGGTATTGAAACCCGTATGCTTTCGGGCGAAGCAAGACGCTGCGATATAAACGGGATAATAAAGCCGAAGCTTGTAACAGGTGCTGGCGAGGCATATGCCGCGTCGCTGTTAAGGCACGGAGCTTTACGGGGGTTTTCGGCCGCGGTTTCGGGCGATAGCGCGGCGAGCGATACGCTTCGGAGCGTATTGGTTATGTCCGGGTGCAGAATCGTGCCCGAAAGAAGTGGCGTTATCACGCTGACTGTGTACGAGGACGGTACGGCGCTTATTGTGTCGGACGAAAACGGGTTTGTTCCGGAGCGCTGTCAGATGCCGGCGCTAATCGCGCTCGCGTATTTCATGTCGGGAGAGCGGCAGCTTGCCGTTTCAGGTGAAGCGCCGAACGCGCTCGAGCATATAGCCGCTGAATTCGGCGGAAAGATACTAAGGCTCGGTAGGGACGGCGCCGCCGCGGAGGAAAAATACGCGCGCGAGGCAATAATGTGTGACGGGATAGCCGCCGCCGTGTTTTTATGCGAATTCCTGCACAAAAACAAAACAAGGTTGGGCGAGCTTCGCGCGAAGCTTCCCGAATTCTTCACAAAGTCGTGCGAGGTGATGATAAACCATGACAGGGGCAGGGTAATGCGCGCGGTTTCCGAGTCCTGCCGCTACATGCACCGTGAAGCGGACAACGGACTTAAAATCTGCGCCGACGGGGGCTGGGTTCACCTTTCCCCGAGCGAAACAAGGCAGGCCATCAGGATTACGGGCGAGGGCATGAGCCAGGAGATTGCGGAGGAGCTTTGCATAGAGTTTTGCGACAAAACCCGCGGCATTGACAACGCTATTTAATTCATCCAATATTAAAATTGTATTACAATAACCCGCCCGGGGTATACAAATCAGGTATAATATGGTATAATCACATTGTTTATTTTGAATATATTATTGGAATTTATATATAAATACAATGAAAACACTTTGCGAAAGGTACGGACATTGGATTCCTGTACCCTTACTTGCGGTGTCCGTAAACATACATAACATATTTATCAATAAACAAAAAATCTATAACAAAGAAGTGATATATTAATGGCACAAAAACTCAAAATGATTTCGTTGGGAGGTCTCAATGAAATCGGCAAAAACCTTTATGTATACGAATACGGCGGTGAAATCATCGTTGTCGAATGCGGAATCGCGTTTCCGGACGATGAAATGCTCGGCGTTGATTTGGTGATTCCCGATATATCGTATCTCATAAAGCATAAGAACAGGATTCGCGGGATTATCATTACCCACGGCCATGAGGACCATATAGGCGCTCTGCCGTATGTGCTCCGCGAAATCAACGCTCCGGTCTACGCCACCAAGCTTACGGTCGGGATTTTGACCAATAAGCTTGAGGAACACAACCTGCTTTCCAAGACAAAGCTAAAGGTGGTTTCCGCGGGTGATAAAATCAAGCTCGGAAGCTTCGAAGTCGAATTTATCAACGTCAACCACTCGATTGCGGACGCTGTGGCGCTCGCTATAACCACGCCTCTCGGCGTTGTCATCCATACCGGGGACTTCAAGCTCGACACGACTCCGATTCAGGGCGAGATGATGGATATAACGCGCTTCGGCGAGCTCGGCAAGCAGGGGGTGCTCGCGCTGTTCAGCGAATCCACGAATATCGAGCGGCCGGGCTTTTCGGTTTCGGAGAGCCGGGTGGGGAAGTCTCTTGAGGCGTTGTTCAAGGATTGTTCGCAGAGAATTCTCGTAACCACGTTCGCGTCGAACGTGGACAGGGTACAGCAGGTTATCACGTTTGCGTGGAAATACGGGCGCAAGGTCGCGATTTCCGGGCGAAGCATGGAAAACATCATGGGTGTAGCCAAGAATTTAGGGTATCTTGATATTCCCGCGGATATACTCGTGGACATCAATTCGATTGACAAGTACCCGAAAAACAAAATCTGCATTATTACGACCGGCAGCCAGGGCGAGGCTATGTCGGCGTTATACAGAATCGCGATTTCGGGGCATAAGAAAATCGAAATCATGCCGGGCGACAGGGTTATTATTTCCGCGAGCCCGATTCCCGGAAACGAGAAGACCGTCAGCCGCGTTATCAACGAGCTGTTTAAAAAGGGCGCCGAGGTTATCTATGAAAAACTCGCCGAAATACACGCGTCCGGGCACGCCCACCAGGAGGAGCTGCGTTTAATGCTCGCGTTGACAAAGCCTAAGTATTTCGTTCCGATTCACGGCGAATACCGCCATCTGAAGGCGCACGCGGAAATGGCAAAGACGATGGGCGTAAACCCCAAAAACGTCTTTATCAGCGACATCGGGCGGGTATTCGAAATCAGCGAAAAGGGCGCAAGGCTCGCGGGCACCGTGCCGTCCGGGAAAATCCTCGTTGACGGGCTGGGTATCGGCGACGTGGGAAGCATTGTGCTTCGCGACAGGAAGCACCTCGCGCAGGACGGGCTTATTACGGTCGTCGTGACATTAAACGGCGAAACCGGGCAGCTTATCGCGGGGCCGGATATCGTTACGCGCGGTTTTATATACGTCCGCGAGGCGGAGGATATCATGGATGAGCTGAAGGTGCTCGCCACGGAAGCCATTACCGCGAACACGAACGGCGGGCGCATTGACTGGGCGACGATTAAAAACGTCATCAAAAGCAAGCTGTCAAACTACCTGTATCAGAAAACCAAGCGCAACCCGATGATACTGCCGATTATAATGGAAATCTAAAGAATATAAAAAGAGCCCCCGCGCAAAGCGCGGGGGCCTTTTCTATTCCTTAATATGCGAAGCATATTTCATACACCGTCAGGCGTATTTCATAAGCGCAAGCTTATTTCACTCGTTCCGGAGGGACGAGTTTTAATTGTGGGGCGGTTGTGTGCAACTGCTCCACAATGCTCCACCGAACAAATGTTCTAATATATTGTTGAAAATCTCATAAAAAAGACAGAAAACAGCATTTATTTTGTGAAAATATTTAGAAAAGGTATTGCAATCAATTTGTAATGCAATTATAATATTGGTAAGTGGTGCGAAGTGGAGTATTGTGGGAAAGAGGTGCAGGCATGAGAGGCGAATATTCACATTCGATTGACAATAAAGGGCGTCTCTTTGTGCCCGCGAGGTTCAGGGAGGAATTGGGCGATAAGTTCGTCATCACAAAGGGGCTTTCCAGGTGCCTTTCGGTATATCCGATGGACGAATGGGAGCGCTTTGAGGAAAAAATAGATTCCCTGCCCACAAAACAGGCGCGCCAGCTACAGCTGTTTTTTATCGCCTCGGCGCACGATTGCGAAATCGACGCTCAGGGGCGCGTATTGGTTCCGCAGAAGCTTCGCGAATACGCGGGACTTTCTAAAAACGTAATTGTTGCCGGCATGACGAATTATATTGAAATCTGGGACGAGGATGAGTGGAACAAGCTTAACCTGACCCCGGATTCGATTGCCGATATTATGGAGGCGGCAAGTATATAATGGATGTATACGGGCATAAGCCTGTTATGCCGGGCGAAGCGATGGATTTTCTTTCGATAGAGCCGGACGGAGTTTATATAGACGGGACCTTCGGGCGCGGGGGCCACTCGGCGAAAATCCTCGAAAGGCTTGGGGAAAACGGTATACTTATCGGCATTGACCGTGATATCGAAGCCATAGAGTACGGCAAAAGGAATATTCGGGACAGACGGCTTAAGCTTATTCACGGTGATTTCAGGAACCTCGACAAGCTGATTGACGAATCATATATCGGCGGAATAAACGGGATACTGCTGGATTTGGGTGTGTCGTCGCCGCAGCTTGACGATACCCGCCGCGGATTCTCGTATATGGAGAACGCGCCGCTGGATATGCGAATGGACACGGAAGCAAAGCTTTGCGCGTATGACATAGTCAACAGCTTTGAGACGTCCGAAATCCGGCGGATACTGTTTGAATACGGCGAGGAAAGATTTGCCGCGCAAATAGCCGCGGCAATCGGAAGAAAACGCGAAATAAAGCCGATTGAAACCACGGCGGAGCTCGTGGATATTATAAAAAGCGCGATGCCGAAAAGCGCGCTTCGGGAAAAACAGCACCCGGCAAAACGGAGCTTTCAGGCAATCAGGATTGCCGTTAACGACGAGCTGGGAGCCTTAAGAGACGCGATAGACGCGGCGGTAAGAACCCTTAAGCCGGGCGGAAGGTTTGTTGTAATAACGTTCCACTCGCTTGAGGACAGGATAGTAAAAACCGTGTTTCGGCGGTTAGAGCACCCGTGTGTATGCCCTCCCGGGCTGCCCGTCTGCGGGTGCGGAAAGGTTCCCGAGCTTGAGGTTATTACCCGAAAGCCCGTATTGCCGACTAAAACCGAAATTTCCGAAAACCCGCGCTCACGCAGCGCTAAGCTTCGTGCGGCAAAACGAAAACTCACGGAAAATCAGGGGGGACTCAAATAATGCAGGCTGCTATAAAAAAACATGTCGCTTATGACCTTTCGAGATTTGACAACCGGAGTATAGTGCGCGAGCAGGTTTCAAAGTCAAAAACAAGAGGCGAGGCCAAAGCAAGGAAGCGCGCTGTCGTATCCGGCTTCGCTGTATTTTGCTATTTGCTTTTCTTAGGTCTTACCATTCTTACGCTATACAGCTATGTGGCGCTGACCGAGACCGCGCACACAGCCGCCTCGCTCAGGGATAAGCTGATGGCGGCCCGCGAGGAAACACAGATGCTTGAAATACGGAAAAACCAGAAAATCGGTTCGGACAAGATTAAGGAATACGCCGAAAACAACCTGGGTATGAAGAAAATCTGCAAGGCGCAGATAACATATATTTGCATGGAGCCGGGCGACAAGACGGAAATCATCCGCGGAGAGGGTTACGAGCGGGACAATTCGGGAATCGTCGCAGGTATAGCTTACGGAATGTCAAAACTTTTGGAATATATCAATTAGGCTTTAAATATATATTTAAAGCGATTTGCTTTTGAATTACATGCTTGTCCTTGTGACAAGCATTACATGTTTAGTGATAGATAGCGGGGGATACGCCGTGGCGAAATTCAGACCGTCGAATACGATACTTATAAGAATTATTATTTCCATGTTCGTATTCGGATTTGTTATATTTATACCGATTGTCCTGAAACTTGTGAACATCCAGCTTATCGACTATAAAACGTATCAGGCAAAGGCAATCGAGCAGCAGACCCGCGACACGGTGATTACGCCGAAGCGCGGTACGATTTATGACAGAAACGGCAAAAAGATTGCGGTAAGCGCCAGCGCGGAGACGGTATTTATCGCGCCGGTGGACATCAAATCCGAGGATGAGGAAAAGCTTGTCGCGCAGGTTCTGTCCGAAACCTTAAGTCTTGATTATGACAGCGTTCTTGAAAAGACCAAGAATAAAAAAAGCTATTATCAGGTTATTAAGAAAAAAATAGATATCGAGACCGCGAACCTTCTGCGGCAGAAAATAAAGGAGAACAAGCTAAAGGCGATTCACCTCGCGGAGGACACAAAGAGGTATTATCCGTACGGCAGCTTTGCCTCGCAGGTCATAGGCTTTTGCGGGGATGACAATAACGGTCTTATGGGTATTGAAATGGTGTACGAAAACACCCTCAAGGGCAAGCCCGGGCGGATTATTTCGGCGAAAAACGCGCGCGGCGCGGATATGCCGTTTAAATATGAGGAATACGTTGACCCGTTAAACGGTCAAAACGTTGTGCTGACGATTGACGAGACGGTGCAGCAGGTGCTGGAGTCGCATCTGCGCACGACGGTTGTCGACGCGAAGGTAATGCAGCGCGGCGCGGGAATCGTTTTTGACGTTAAAACCGGCGAGATACTCGCGATGGCGACCATAAACGATTTTGACTTAAATAAACCGTTTGAGATTACCGACGAAAGCATATTGCAGCGGTTAAACTCCCTGCCCGAAGCCGAGCGGTCAAAGGAAAAAAACCGCGAACTGAACGCGGCGTGGAGAAACAAAATAATTTCCGATTCCTACGAGCCCGGCTCCGTTTTCAAAATCCTGACGGTTGCCATGGGGCTGGAGGAGGGTGTCGTCAACGCTAATTCCACGTTCAACTGCGCGGGCGCGTTAAAGGTCGCGGACAGGACGATAAGATGCTGGAAACGTGAGGGACACGGAAATGTAACGCTGTCCGAGGCACTTGAAAAGTCGTGCAACTGCGCGCTTATGCAGATTGGCGCGCGTGTCGGAAACAGATAATTCTTTGATTATGTCAGCGCGTTCGGGCTCCTCGGGAGAACCGGAATAGACTTGCCCGGCGAGGCCGGCGGATTTTTCTTCAGCGAAAAGGATTTTACGAACCCGAAGAACAAAGTGAGCCTCGCGGTCGCGTCCTTCGGTCAGACGTTTAAGGTTACGCCGATACAGATGGTGTGCGCGGTATCGGCTATCGTGAACGACGGCAAGTACATGAAGCCGCACCTGGTTAAGGAAATCGTCGATGACGACGGTATTGTAATTAAGAAATATGAGCCCGAGATGATAAGGCAGGTTATATCCAGGAGCACATCCGAGTTCATATGCGGCTCGCTGGAAAAGGTCGTCGTGACGGGTACGGGTAAAAACGCGTATGTCAAGGGCTACCGGATAGGCGGCAAGACCGGAACATCAGAGAAAATCGACGAGTATGTCAAGGGCGAGCGCGAAAAATATATTGCATCGTTTATCGGAATCGCGCCGATGGACGACCCGCAGATTGCGATTCTTGTCATGCTTGACGACCCGACGGGCAACTATGTTGAGGGCAGTCAGGTCGCCGCGCCCGTTGTCGGAAAGGTGTTCGCGGAGATTTTGCCCTACCTCGGAATCGAACCTGTTTATACGGCGGATGAGCTTGTCGGGGCCGATATAGATATGCCGCGGCTTACGGGCGCGACTATTGAGAATGTAAGAAGCCTGTTTACGGAGAAGAGGTATTCAAAGCTTAAAATCAAAACAATCGGCGAGGGGAACATAGTTACCGACCAGATTCCGGCTTACGGCGCTGAGATACCGAATAACTCGGAGATAATCGTGTATCTGGGCGGCAAGGCGGACGATTCAAAGGTGAAGATGCCGAATGTACTGGGCCTTTCGCCCGAAGAGGCCAACCGCGTGCTGACAAACGCGGGACTTTATATGAAAGCGCAGGGCGCGGTTGCCCAAAGGTCGCCGAATATCAAAGCGTCAAAGCAGCAGTATTCCGAAGGTACGGAGCTTGTTCGCGGGACGGTTGTGGAAATCCTGTTTTATGATCATGTCGGAGTCAGCGAGGGCGCGTCCGGGCGGTACTGATTATAGTATATGAGGTGTTTTAAATATGAAGCTTGGTGAGGTGCTTTCGGGAATCAGGATTGTCTCAACAAACTGTGATATGGGAACAGAGGTTTCGGGTGTCG
>JAAYXM010000167.1 GCA_012515925.1 Clostridiales bacterium | reverse complement strand
CGGGTTTTCGCCGAGTAATATCTCGAACGAACCCTTATGCGCGTATCTTTCATCCGCGGTTATAACAGGATAACAGAGTATCATAGCGTCCGGCCGATTCTCGCCTTTTTTGATATCAAGCGTATCCTGAATAAACTGCTCGTTCCAGAGCGCGCCAAGGCTGCATGCCAGATGTCCGCCGGAAGAAAAACCGCAAACTGCGATTTTCCCGGGTATCGTATTATATTCGTCCGCGTTTCTCCGGATAAAAGTCATGGCTGCGGACGCCTCAAGCAGCTGCGCCGGGTAACGGCTGGGTTTTGTGCTGTAGCGAAGGACAAAAGCGTTATACCCTTTACTTACAAAAGAAAGCGCAATAGGCTCGGCTTCACGGTCCGAAACCATCCGATAACCGCCGCCCGGGAAAATCAGGACTGCGGGGCGGCGCCTTTCAGGGTCGATCTCTGCGGAGTTTTCGATAACATAGGTGGTTAGTTCGGCTTCACCGTCAATATTATAATGGTCCTTTAACTTAATTGTTTGATGCAGCATGATGTCGTCCCTCTTATAATTGCTTATTTTTCACCGCGCGGTCCATTTCCCTTTCCGCGTCCCGTTTTGCCATATCCTCGCGCTTGTCATGGAGCCTTTTACCTTTTGCCAGCCCGATTTGCAGCTTGACAAGCGGCCCTTTAAAATAAACGGATAATGGTATCAGCGCGTATCCGCTTTGTGAAACCGCGGCGTCAAGCTTCGCGATCTCCCTTTTATGCATAAGCAGCTTTCTTACCCGCAAAGGGTCCTTATTAAAAATATTACCTTTTTCATAAGGACTTATATGCATTCCCCTGACAAATAATTCGCGGTTTTTTACGATACAAAAAGAATCCTTCAGATTAACCGACCCGCGACGGATTGATTTAACCTCGGTTCCCGACAATTCGATACCCGCCTCAAAGGATTCCTCTATATGATAGTCATGCCACGCTTTTTTATTTTTTGTTACCTGCTTTACTGACTTTTCCTCCATGAGGCTTCCTCCTTTTTGAAGCCGAATATCGCATGAATATAGTAATATATTTAATATGGGTTGTCAAGCACGGCACAATTATGTAAAGCTATTTTGCTTTACATTCAAAGTAAGACCGCTGTTTACGGGCTCGCCCATAACGAACAAGTTGTAAAACTAATTGTTGTTTGAATTTCTCCCTCCGGGGTAGAAATTCAAACAATTCCGCGATTAAATATGCTGTTTATCGGCTGGTCATAACGGCCTCGCCCAAAAAAAGTATTTTTTCTTGTATTTTTATTCAATTCATTATATAATATTGGGCAGTATCTGTTTTTCACTGAATTTACGTCTATCAATCGAAAAAGGAGAGAACTATCGTATGAATGTATATCCCGCTGCAAACATCAGAAATGTATGTCTGCTCGGTCACAGCGGTGACGGAAAGACATCACTGGCGGAGAGTCTGCTGTTTATGACAAAGGCTACGGACCGGCTCGGCAAGGTGTCGGACGGCAATACCGTACTTGACTATGATCCCGAGGAGATTAAACGCCAAATAAGTATTTCCCTGTCGGTTGCGCCGATAGAGTTTGAAAAGAACAAGATTAACGTCATAGACACTCCGGGTTATTTTGATTTTGCCGGCGAGGTACTTCAGGCGTTGCGCGTCGCAGATACCGCGATTATTGCATGCACGGCAAAGAGCGGAGTCGGCGTCGGAACCGAAATAGCCTGGAAGCATGTCAAAAAACTCACTATTCCCAGAGCGTTCTATGTTTCCAAATTAGACGAGGAAAACGCGGATTTCTATAAAACACTTGACGATTTGAGAGATAAATTCGGAATATCCGTTTGTCCGGTAATTATCCCGATTATTGCTGACGGGAAATGCACGGGCGTAATCGACATTATCTCTCTTAAAGCATATGAGATGAAAAACGGCGCGTCTTCGGAGACGTCGGTTCCCGACTCCATGAAGGCACAGGTTGACGACTTGCGCGCGAAGCTCGCCGAAAGCGTTGCTGAAACCAGTGAGGAATTCATGGAAAAATACTTTACCGGCGAGGAGTTCACCGCCGACGAGTTTATCACCGGTATCAAAGCCGGCGTGCGCGATTGTTCGATAGCCCCGGTATTCTGCGGCTCGGCTGTTACCGGTTTAGGTACGGTTGAGCTTCTTCGCGGCATTGTATCCTACGCTCCGTCCCCGCTTGAATCAAATCCTGAAACCGTCGAGGATTCCGGCAAGGAAACCGAGCTTAAGCCGGACGAAAACGGCCCCGCCGTTGCCATT
>JAAYXM010000166.1 GCA_012515925.1 Clostridiales bacterium | reverse complement strand
GCGGATTGATTCGGGGTATTTTTCCACAAGCTTCTCAAAAAATAATACCGCAAGCTCTTCGATATCAAGTATCTCGTCCTTTACCGCGCCGGTAAACGCGAGATATAATCCGCAGAGCTTATCGTCAAACCTTGGCCAGAGAATCCCGGGCGTATCCATCATATCCAATCCGGAATCGGCGTGTATCCACTGCTTATTCCGCGTAACTCCCGGCCTGTCCTCCGCCTGTGCCGCGTTTTTTTTCGCGACACGGTTAATGAACGTGGACTTTCCGACATTAGGTATACCGCATATCATAACCTTTAAGGTTCTTCCGGTCTGACCTTTTCTTATATATTCCGAAAGCTTATTGCCGAGAAGGTTTTTTACCGCGGGTACAAAACCCGAAACACCGGAGCCGGTTTTTGAATCCGTCTCGACAACTGTCAGACCGAGATTCTGAAAATACTCCGACCAGCGCTTGTTTAACGCCGGGTCGGACAAATCTGTCCGGTTTAGTATAATCAGCCGGGGTTTCCCGACTGACAGCTCGTTAATATCCGGATTTCTGCTTGATATCGGAATTCGCGCGTCGATAATCTCGCATACCGCGTCGATATGCTTTAAATTCTCCGCTATGAGCCTTCGGGTTTTTGTCATGTGTCCGGGATACCATTGAATATTCATGAATGATATACCGCCTATTTCCCAGGTATTTTGTAGTCCTGCTTTATCGTTCCGATTTTATCGAACGGGTAAATTCGAAACAGCAGTCTGCCCAGTATATATTTCTTGTTAACCATGCCGAGTGACGTGTCTCTGCTGTCACGGCTGCGGTTTCTGTTGTCGCCCATCACGAAAACGCAGTCCTTCGGAACCTTGGCGGGGAATTTAAACCCGTATTTCTGGGCGGTTTTTTCCGCGATATACGGCTCGTCTAACGCCACGCCGTCGACATATACAATACCCTTTTCGATATCTATGTCAATAACCTGACCTTCCGTAGCGATAATTCGCTTGACAATAGGCTTTTCCATGAACGATTTCTTTTTGAGGACGACAATATCTCCGTAATCCGGCTTATAAAACAGATTGGTGGTAATCATCCAGTCCTTGTCGTGCAGCGTGGGTTCCATCGAGGTTCCGTCCACGCCTATAATCCTGAACACGAACACAAACAATAAAACGACTATCGTCAGAATTATAGCGATGTTCTGCGTCCAGTCGAACATTTCTTCCTTGAAGCGGCGGGTGCCTTCATCATTCAAACCGTCGGAGCCGTTATCGTCTTGCGGCCTGTCTTCGTTTAAGTCCATTAATCTTCCTCCCGTGAAAAAAAGGGGGACAAGCCGTCCCCCATCCTCGCTAAATATCCTGTTTTACTCTTGCCGCTTTTCCGAGCCTGTAGCGCAGGTAGTAAAGCTTGGCTCTCCGTACCTTACCCTTGCGGACAGTCTCAATTTTCGAGACATGAGGCGAGTGCAATGGGAAAATCTTTTCAACCCCGACACCGTATGAAACACGGCGTACCGTAATTGTTTCATTGATACCGCCATGCTTTCTTGCAATAACCGTACCTTCAAAAACCTGAACTCTTTCGCGAGTACCCTCTTTGATAAGCACATGGACACGAACCGTGTCACCAACGTTAATCGCCGGCAGCTCACTTTTAACCTGACTATCGGTTAAAACCTTCATGAGATCCATAAGATGTGCTCCTCCTTCCGCATAGATGTTCGTGCCGGAAATACCCGACAGAGGACCATCCGTTTTAAACACCATGAAATAATAACATAACAATCAAGAAAAATCAAGTATTTAAACAAAATTTGTTTGAAATATATTTACAATTCTCTCTCCCGACGGGGGAGAGAATCAATTTTTCAAAACAAAATTTGTTTAATTTAAGTTCTGTCGGCTAAAGAAAGAAATGACAATCCGCTTTATCAGAATCTGTTTAAATTATACTTCTGTTTTCTCCCCACTCTCTATTCTCTTTTCACTTAATATGCCCTTCGCATAGGCAAAATATTTTATTGGTATTTGTGCTCCGCTCGTGTGGTGCGGTACCATCAACAACCGCAGTCTTTAGTTCGCTGAAAACCGCGCCGTCTAACGAATCCGGGTCGGACGCGCATAATATTGATTCCGAATCAACACCATGCTTTGACAGGTTGTCTGTAATTCGGCGCATAAACGAGGATTTGCCGCAGCCGGGTCCCGCCTTGATTATATAAACCGTCTCCGCGTGTTTCGCATCTATCAGCTCGTCATATAATGAATAGAATCCGTTTTTCGAATTAGCACCGAGAAAAAAACTGAAATTCATATGCAATGCCCCCTAAACGTTCTCAATAACAGAATATGCTGAAATTTCCGTTGTCGTCCCTGTCACCCTGTACCTTTCAACATTTAATCCAAGCACCGTTTTGAGCTGCCGCTTTGTTAACGACATAGTGGGAATCGACACTGCTGGGACGGCAGCTCCGATGATATTCGTTCCTTACGGAACGAATGAAATATGATTCGCATGTTATTGTATAAAAAAAGGCTCCCGCGCGGGGAGCCCTTTTTTTATATAATTAATAGTTCTCATTGCGGATTTCGAAGTATGCCCTCGGGTGGTCGCATACGGGGCAAACCTCGGGTACCGCGCTGCCCTTATGGATATGACCGCAGTTTCTGCAAATCCAGGTGGTTTCCGAAT
>JAAYXM010000165.1 GCA_012515925.1 Clostridiales bacterium | reverse complement strand
GCCCGGGGAGGAAACACCGGAAACCCCGGAGGAACCCGGTCTGCCCAACATATACGAGAATTTAATCTACAAATTTTCAACATTTCAGTATTGGGGCGGGTTCAGCTACACGATTGAGCTTACGAACATCGGCGATGAACCGGTATTCGGCTGGATTATGGAGTTTGATTACGACGGCAAACTCAACACGGTGAACAACGCAACGTTAACACATCTGGGAGGTACGAGGTACAGGCTCCAAAGCGACGCGTACTCGGACGTGATACAGAAAAATGTCACTAAGTCCTGCCCCGGAAGCGGCGGCGCCTACGGCGGCGAAGTGCTGTCCAATGTCGTCATAAAGCGCTGCTATGATATCAATAACATAAACGCGACACTGGACTTTAAAATAACCTCGCAATGGGCCGGGGGGTTCAATTATTCGATTACTATTATAAACAACGGCAGCGAGCCGATTTACGGCTGGAGCATCGAGTTTAATTACGACGGCGAGCTCAATAGCGCTTGGGGCGGCGTGTCGTTCGAGAATTTGGGCGGCGGCAGGTACCGCATAAGCTGCCCGCTGACGTATAATTATATTATCCCCGCAAACGGCGGCTCCGTCACGTTCACCGGGGGCGGAGGCGTCCCGGGAAGCGGTTTGAGCGTCGCGACGCTCAACGGTAAAAGCATCTCGGTGAAATAAAAAAATAATGCGCCGCTTCGCGGCGCATTATTTTTGAGGCGGGGTCTTGCGATGTTGTGACGCCGCGCCGCGAAGCGGCGCGGCATTTTATTCCTCCCCTTGTTTGGCGAGCTTTTGCAGCATCTCCATTAAGTATACGCTGTCCTCAGCCGGCACAAACGGTTCTTTATCCAACGCGAAATACTCATAGCATTTTTGGTAGTAATCTATCTTCATCTCGGGCCTTATCGGGAAATCCTTATATCTCCAGTTTATCGGGCTGTGGCTTACGTATTTCCTGTCCTTTGCCGCGAGTGAGTCGGAAAGGCTTATCTCCTCCAGATCCTCAGGCAGGTAATATTTTGCGCGGAACACCTCGTTTCCGTCGTCATCCTTGGTCAGAATCGCGCCGCCGCGCTTACCGAGCAGGTACCACGGTTCAAAATTGTACGCCGTGGCCATGTTTAAATCAATATCGACAATAACGCCGTTTCGGGTTCTAAGAGTAACTTTAACAACGTCCTCCGCGTCGCCGAGCGTCGCAACCCTGCTTAAATAGCAGGAATGGGCCAAAGCCTTGTCACCCGTAATATACAGCATCTGGTCGATAAAATGCGAGCCCGTGTTAAACAGCGTGCCGCCGCCGTATTTTTTAAGCGCCTGCCAGTCGCTTCTGCGAATGTATCCCGTATAGGCGCGTTTAATCATATATGTATTCCCTAAAATGCCGCTCTCGATAACCTGCTTCGCGACAACGGCTTCGGGTCTCGCCCTGTGGGGCTGGTAAAGCATCAGCTTCCTGCCGTGTTCCCGCGCCGTATCATATATTTCGCGAGCCTCCTCCAAATCTCTGGCCATCGGCTTGTCCAGAAATACGTGCGCGCCTTGACGCAACGCATCGCAAGCGTGCTGCTTATGCAAATGGGTCGGGGTCGCGATAACGACGAGGTCCGGTTTTTCCGCGCTTAACATCTCGTCATAATCGGTATAGCAGTTTACATCCGCCTTTTCACGTGCTTCCGCGAGCCGGCTTTTCTCCGCGTCGACCACCGCGCAGAGGCTGAAGCCCTCATGTGACAATATTTCCGGCATATGATAATTCCAGCCTACCCTGCCCAGACCCGCAAGCGCCGTTTTCAACATAAACTCGTCTCCTTTTATAGAACATTTTTAGGCTTTTTTGATACTACTATATATTTTTTTTAATGTCAAGCATTGCAAGAAAAAAAGCCGAAAAACCGGCTTTTTTTACAGGGTTTAATCCTCTTCCGTTTTAGGCTCCAAAGTGATCGGTGTGTAATCGGACCAGTCAATGCTCCATTGCTTTTTCCGTCTGAAGGGTTTATCGAACTTGTTTCCGACAACCCCGCGCGCTTCCAGATTAATCATGCACGCACGGATGCAGCCGCGGGCACCGCAAATTGCCTGCCCCGTATTATACAGGTTCTTAGGCTTCCTGTAAAACGGCGAGTTGAACCCGGGCTTATAGTTAGGCAGGTTCTCATCATCCGGGAAATAATCCCCGATTTCGCCCTCCTTGCACGGCTCGGCGGCGCGAAGCCCGATGCTGCATGCCTTGCAGTC
>JAAYXM010000164.1 GCA_012515925.1 Clostridiales bacterium | reverse complement strand
TGGACCGGGATACCGGTATCGAGGTTTACAGCCTCTACGAGTTTCCGGAGCTTAAGCCCCCGGTAGAGCTGCTGAGGCAGGTCGACGCGGTTGTTTTCTCGGCTCAGGACATCGGTGTCCGGCACTGGACATATACACCGTGGATGATATTTTTAATCGAAATGGCGGCTAAGGCGGAATGCGAGGTTATTGTGTTAGACCGCCCCAACCCGCTCAGCGGCAGCATTATCGAAGGCGCGCTTGTCGAACCGCAGTATTTTTCCATACTCGGCGCGTTCGATTACCCGCTGCGGCACGGTATGACTACCGGCGAGCTTGCGTTGATGTATAACGACATATACAATGTGGGCTGCAACCTTAGCGTGATACCGATGGACGGTTATCATCGCGAGATGTGGTATGACGACACGGGGCTGCTCTGGGTACCGCCGAGCCCCAATATACCCACTCTCGAAACTATACTCGGTTTTGCGACCACGGGGCTTATGCAGTCCTCCAATTTAAACGTCGGTTTAGGTACCACAACCCCGTTTATGCTCATCGGCGCGCCATGGCTTAACGGTACGATGATGGCCGAAAAAATAAACGAGCTTGATTTGCCCGGGCTTTTCTGTATTAACAAATACTACATACCTAAATACGGCAGCTATGCGGGCGAGGTTTTAAACGGCGTGTACCTTGTTATATATGACAGGGAGAAATACCGCCCGGTCACCGCGCAGATAAATATACTGCACCTGATTGCGAAGCATTATCAGAACAGCTTCGTTCTGGATTCCGATAAAGTGTTCTGTGACATGCGCATAGGCTCGTCCAAGCTTCGCAACCTGCTTAAAACCAATATTCCGGCCAAGCAGATATTAGACGACTGGTCATATCAGTCCGCCCGCTTCCAGAAGGACCGGATGAAATACCTGTTGTACTGGTAATTAGGAAATAGTTGTTAGTAGTTAGTGGACGAACAAAAGAGACGGGAAACCGGTATTGCCCGTCAGCTTTAAACTGACAACTATATTTCTAAAGACAATAAGGCCGTCTCATTCGAGACGGCCTGTGCTTAAATCTCCTTGTCGCAGTATTCGCAGAAAACCCTGCCCTCGCGCTCATATGTCAGGTTCGGCAGATATTTTTCAAACATGCTCACGCACCGGGGGTTTACACAGGCGGCGCCGCCGACCTCCGTTTCCCGCGGCTCGGCCGGCGCGTTTTTCAGCATTGTCATAATCAGCGCCATCCTGATGTACATGCCGTACCGAGCCTGCGCGAAATACAGCGCGCGCGGGTCGTTGTCCACGTCCACGCTGATTTCATCTACCCGGGGCAGCGGATGCATTATAAGCAAGGAGCTTTTAGCGTCGGAAAGCTTCCCGCTCGTCAGGATATACGCGTGTCTGTGCCTTTCGTATTCGGATTCGGAGTCGAAGCGCTCTCTTTGAATGCGCGTCATATACAAAACGTCAAGGCTCGATACCGTAGCCTCGAGCGAGGTTATCTCGATATATTTCTGCTTATTGCTGTCGAGGAAATAACGGATATAGTCGGGTATCTTAAGTTCCCGCGGCGATATGAAGTAAAACCGTATATCCGGAAAACCCGACAAGGCCTTTATAAGGGAATGCACGGTGCGCCCGTTCATCAAATCCCCGCAGATTCCGACATTGAGGTTTTTAATCCCGCCCGTGTGCATGCGTATCGTCGTCAGGTCCGCGAGCGTCTGCGTGGGGTGGAGATGACCGCCGTCGCCCGCGTTTATCACGGGTACGCGCGAATACAGCGAAGCGGCTCGCGCCGCGCCCTCCATCGGGTTTCGTATGACAATCAGATCCGCGTAGTTTGACATCATCACGATTGTATCCTTTAACGACTCGCCCTTAGCCACCGACGAGGAGCCCGGGTCTGAAAAGCCTATGACGCTTCCGCCGAGCTTATACATGGCGGTCCGGAAGGACAGGTTCGTGCGCGTGCTGGGCTCGTAGAACAGGTTTGCCAAAACCTTGCCGACGCAGACATTTTTATATTTGTCCGGCTTTTTCATGATATCCGCGCACAGTCTGTATAATTCGTCAAATTCCTTATGAGTTATATCGACAAAGTCAATTAAATTCCTCGTCATTTAATAATCCGTTCCTTTCATAATCGTATACAACGGATGCGCTTATCTTTGGATAATTATACAATAAATATTATCAAACCACAATACGCGACAAAGTTTAATCTTTCGAGGTGCTTTTATGACAGCGAGGGCATGCGCGTTTTCGGGACACAGGACGCTGCCGAAAAATATCTGCGATATAAGAAACAGCCTTGCAAGCCAAATAGAATACCTTGTTTCGGAGAATAATATTACCGTCTTTTTAAGCGGCGGGGCAAGAGGCTTTGACACGCTCGCGGCGGAGGTTGTGCTTTCTTTGCGCGAAAAGCTTCCCGATATACGGCTGCACATGGTCCTGCCGTGCCGTGACCAGGACAGATACTGGCCCGCGCGGGACAAGCTCCGTTATTCGTATATCCTTTCGCGCGCGGACGAAATAATCTATATCTCGGAAACCTATGATGACGCATGCATGCTTAAGCGCAACCGCTATCTGATTGACAACTCCGCGGTTTGCCTGTGCTACAGGGAAGCGAGAAGCGGCGGAACCGCGTATACCGTAAACTACGCGAAAAAGCAGAACAGGAAAATTATAAACCTTGCCGAGCATCAGCAAACAGAGCTTAGCTTTGATGTGTAAAAACAGCGGTGTCGCAATCCGCGTAAAGGGGATAGAATTATGGATGAAATCTTTCTTGAGCAAATCGTAAGCAAAAAAAGTACGTATAAAACCGTTATCGGGAAAATCCTGATTGCGCTCGGCGCGGCGGCTTTGATTCTCGCCATGTCGTATATCGATTATCTGTCAATGTTTTTACCGTTTTTAGCGCTCGGAATAATCGCGATTACGATACTGCTCGTGCGCCGCATGAATATCGAGTATGAATACCTGCTTTCCGGAAACGAGCTTGATATTGATATCATTTACGCGAAATCCTCGAGGAAGCATTTAATCACAATCCAATTGAATTCCGTCAGTAAGTTCGCCCCGGTTTCGGACACGCGCGACTTTTCGGCCTGGAAGGAAAAGAGCGCCAAAATAAAGGATTACTCAAGCTCCGAAACCGCGCCGGGAAGATATTTCGCGGTATTTGAGGGCGAATACGGAAAAACGCTCGTTATCTTAGAGCCCGACACAAGGCTTTCAGACGCGATTACAAAGGCGCTACCCCGCGGCATTATATGAGGTGACGACATGTCCGACGTAATTGAGGTAACCCGCGACCTTGCGCTGTCGAACATCCCTAAACGAAACCAGTTTACCCATAAAGGAGATTACGGCAGGGCTCTTCTGATTTGCGGCAGCCGCCGGTACGCCGGCGCGCCGTTTTTCGCGGCGCAGGCGGCCGTCAATTCGGGCAGCGGCCTGGTTTTTCTCGCGCACCCGGAAGCTTTGTATTCCATACTCGCGCATAAGCTCAACGAGCCGATACTGCTCCCGCTCCCGGATGAGGACGGAATACTTGATTCCGAAGCGATTTCAGGTATTATTGCGGAGCTTGAACAGTGCAGCGCGTGTCTTGCCGGTCCCGGCCTCGGCAGAAGCCGCGGGATTGACGATATAACCGGATTCCTGCTCGAGAACTCGAAAAAACCGCTTGTGCTCGACGCGGACGCGCTGTACTCGGTTTCGCACATGCCGGATAAGCTGAAAAACGCAAAGGCAAAAAAAGTTTTAACGCCTCATGAGGGCGAGTTTTCGCGCCTGTACCCGGGCTTTAAGCCGGAAAACCGGCTTGACGCGGCGCTTAAATTCTCAGCTTTATATAACTGCATATTGGTACTCAAAGGGCACAGAACCTTAACCTGCCTGCCGGACGGCAGCGCGTTTGTCAACACGAGCGGAAACGCGGGGATGGCAAAGGGCGGAAGCGGCGATGTGCTCGCGGGTATTATCACCTCCCTTATCGCTCAAGGTATAGAGCCGGAAACCGCCGCATATACTGGTGTATGGATACATGGGGCGGCGGGCGATTTCTGCCGGGATTTGTTCGGCGAATACGGCATGACGCCGACGGATATGCTCACATGTATTAAAGTCGTCATGAAAGGGAGTGAGCAAAGCTCGTGGCAAAAGGATTCAGGTTTTTGCCACTAATGATAATCCCCGTTTTTCTGTTTATCTCATGCGAAACGCTTTCAAAGCAGGCGGAAGAAGACGCGAACGGGATTACGGAGCATTATAAAAGCCTTGAAAACGCGATATTCCAGGTTGCGATATCCGCGGATTTTCCGGAACGCGTTTCCGGCTACAGGGTTACATACGACTACAGCAAATCCGCCGACAGCACGATAAAAATCCTCGAGCCCTTGTCGGTGAGCGACATAGTAATAAAAATATCGGCGGGCAGTACGATACTCGAGTACGACGGCGCGCGCCTTGAAACCGGAGAGTTAAACCGCGCGGGCGTTACGCCGATGTCGGTCCTCCCATGTCTTGTCAAGGCCTGGGCAGACGGAAACATCAGCGAAATCGAGGCCGTAAACCGTAACGGTACCGATGCTTTGCTTATTGTTTACAGAAGCATAATCGACGACGAGGAAATCGTATACCGTACATGGTTTGACAGAGCCGATTACAAGCCGCTATATGCCGAGCTTATCGCGGACGGGGAATGTAAAATCCGCTGCACGTTTGAAACAATAGAATTCGGCAAGCAATAAAACAAATTTAAGTAGTTCTCCTCTCCCCTTGGGGAGAGGAGAATCTCCCCCCATCGGGAGAAGAAAAAAACAGCACCGCGATTAAACCCGATAAAACGACGGGTTTTATTCAAATCGCAAAAGCAAATGTCCGCTGTCCTCCTCCCCCGGAGGGGGAGGAGGACAGCGAGACCTCAATTAAACCCGCGACGGAATTCTAAAAGATAATATTGTCTAAAAAGCTTCGCTGTGATAAACTATAACAAGAAGCGTTCATATCCTCTCGACACAATATTTCAAGCCCTTGAATAATATATAATGAGGAGCGAGAAAAGAATCTCGGAAAAAATTAAAAAGAAATCTTGACAGCGCATGATTAAAACGCGCATGCCCGTGGGAAAATATAGTTGACGTATTATAATACGTAACTAATATCCGGCGGAGCGTGAAATTGCGTGGATAACAATGTACGAAGAGGGGATATCTTTTATGCCGATCTAAGTCCTGTCGTCGGCAGCGAGCAAGGCGGGGTACGCCCCGTCCTGATTATCCAGAACGACGTCGGCAATCGGCACAGCCCCACGGTAATTGCGGCGGCAATTACCTCTCAGATCAATAAAGCTAAGCTGCCGACACACATTGAGTTGGGCGCAAGAAGCTACGGACTGTCAAAGGATTCCGTTATACTCTTAGAACAAATCAGAACCATCGACAAAACACGCCTGAGGGAAAAGATGGGGCGTTTGGACGACAGCCTTATGCAACGTGTGGATAATGCAATAGCCGTTAGCTTTGGCTTGGAATAGCATAAAGAAAAATGCCGTATTCGGTGTAGTATATCAGGGAGGTTGTGCAAATATGATACAAAAGAAATGGACGGCGATTACCGCCGCTCTGCTGCTTGCGGTTTTGGTGCTTGCGGGGTTTCTCGCGTTGGCCGCTGAATATGGAACGCAGGATGATCCACTGGTCAGTCTGAGTTACATAAACAACGTGCTGGCACCGGAAACCTTAAAAAAAGTCGACGCGGAAATTGAGAAAAAAATCGAAGAATTAAATAAAACCATCGACGAAAAAATCGCGTCTTCCCGCGCCGAGATAGACGGCAAGCTTCTGGAAAACATCGATATTGACAGCGGAAAAATCATAAACGACGCTTTTGTCACCGCGGTCGCGGAAAAGGTAGCCGAGAAGCTGCCGGGCGGTAGTACACAGGGCGGCGGAGGCTTCAAGCTTGTCAAGATAGCGGCCGGAAAGAAGCTTACCGCCAAGGTGGGCTGCGAAGTTCTTCTTAGAATCGGCGATGCCGTATGTGTCGCGTCCGGTACGCCGGGACTGATTGACATGACAACCGGCGGCGACCTGAAAAACGCCGCGTTTCTTGAAAAAAATCATCTTTACCTTTGCACGATAGACGGTCGCGGCCTTAAAGCGAATACTGATATTACGGTATTGGTCCGCGGAGAATATACCGTATCCTGATAAAAAAGCATAAACCGTGACAAATCAATCATAAAAGCTTGTTTTTGTGAATACGATTTGTCACGGTTTTAATATAAGGCGTATAAATATGAACGCTGCCCGGTTTAAACGTTTATAAGGGGGAGAGCTTTATGCAAAGGATTATTCCTTTATATTACAACGGTATGCCGGCGGGCAGCATAAGCCTCTCAACCGATAAAACAAGATATGTGTTTTGCGCGCAGTGCCCGGATACCTTTACCGGACTCATGCGCGCATACGCGCATATGCTGGAAAGCCCCGCCACCGCGCTGTGTATCGGCGTCATGTCCCCCGGGGGGGACGGAACCCTCCGCGCGCGAAGGATCTTTACGAAAAACGACCTGAGAATGTCCGGTATCGAATTTGACAGGTTGGAGCGCGGCGAACTTAAGCTTTGCAGGAGCTTTATAAAAAGCGAGACCATTGAAAGGTGGTTTGCGGCGCCTGAGCCCGAAAAGCTTTTTAACGACGCTGTGCTGCAAAGAGCGCTTAAGGGCCGCACATTGCTTTGCGGGCTTGACAGGACGCGGGTCGCGGCGGAGCTTCGCCCGGATATACCGTTCGACCTTGCTCCGGTGTTTTGTCTTACAAAGCCCGTATACATAGGCAAAACCCTTTACGGCATGGTCGGGATAAACACGGAGCGTATGCCGGTTAAGCCGGAGGCCGGAAATGTTTTATTGGAAGAATAAATCTTTTCTGCCGTTACAATTGTTATATTAATAGAAATAAAAACAAAGGAGTTTTTAGAAATGAAAAAAACAGTGAGTCTTATTATCGCGATAAGTATGCTGCTGTCCGTATTCGCGGCGGCGGCGACGGCCGAGCCGGCATTTGACAGCGCCGCGTTTCAGGCGGTATTATCCAAGGTTAAAAACAGAGTTGAAATACCAAAGGAGCTCGATGAATTCAGTTTTGATGTGTCGGATAGCCGGGAGGGCAGAAGCTGGTATTTCCACTGGAGCAGCGATGAAGCCGGCTCTCTGAACGTCACGGCTGACGACGCGGGCCGGATATTAAGCTATTACAGGTACAAAAATGATTATTACACGGTCACGGCGCCCGAGCTTACAAAAGCCGAGGCGTTTGAAGCCGCGAAGAAGCACCTGGGCAAAATCGCGCCGGAAGTAAGCAAAAGCTTAGACTACGAGACATTTGACTGCCAGAGCTACAACAGCTCGTACAGATTTATTTTTTACCGCGCCGAAAACGGGCTTCCCTGCAATTACTATTCGGCGAGCATTATGATTCGGTACGATACGGGCGAGCTCGTCGAGTACAACTTAAACTGGGACTTCGACATTAAATTCCCGAAAATCGCAAACCCGATTTCCGAACAGGACGCGGTAAACACCTGGAAAAACACGCTCGAAATGGAGCTCAGATACAATTTAGTCATGAACACCGTCGGAAGCGAGAACCCGAAAGCGTTTCTCGCGTATTCGCCAAAAGCCGCTCTTAACGCCATTGACGCCGAAACGGGCAAGGAGATAACAGAGACCTTTGAATGGATACAAAGGATCTCTGAAACAGAAGAAGCATTAAAATTCGATGCCGGCGCGGGCAAGCAGGATAACGGCGGCAATAACGCGCTTACCGAAGCCGAGATTAAAAAAGCCGCCCAGTTAAACGAGCTTATAACGCTTGCCGCGGCGGATAAGAAAATCCGCGCGCTTCCCCATCTTGCGCTCGATTCCGGCTACAAAATCGCGAGAAGCTACCTGTATTTAAGGCAGAACTATTACACGCGCCCGGTTTCAAACGATAAATACATCTGGGAAATCATGTATTCCGGCCCCGTCACTAAGGGGAATTTGAACCCGTCGACGGTCTATACGCAAATCGACGCGAAAACCGGCGAGCTTGTATCCTATTCTGCGTATTCCAACAACGAGGATAATAAGGATAAAAAGCGCGCCGTTAATAAAGAGCAGGCAAAGGCAATCGCCGACAAGCTCGCGGCCGCGGCCGTGCCCGAAAAGTATAAAAACACCAGATACACCGAAACAAGCGGCGAAACGGTAATGCCGCTCGAGAATACAAAGGAAGAGCCCACAAGCTACAGCTTCACATATACACGGACGCATGAGGGTATTCCGTGCGCCTCTAACTATATCAATGTTGAAGTCAACGCGATAACCGGAAAAGTCTCATATTATAACTTTAACTGGACGGACAACGTGGAATTCGAGTCACCCGACGGTTTAATCGGCGAGGAAGCTTCCGGTGAAGCGTATATCAGCTCGGGCAAGACTGTTATGGGCTATAACATAATAACCTCGTACCTGTACGACAATGAAGCCGCGGCAAGCGACGCCGCCATGTCCGCGACCATATCCGCGGTCAAAACCCCGATATATTATCCGGACGTTGTGGACAGGGAATACCGCGCGGTTCTGACGTATAATTTTGTCCCGGTCTCGGGCATGATATCCGCGAAAACAGGAAAGCCGACGGACTCCGCTGGGAAAGAGATTGACGAGTCTGACAAGCTCTCGGGCTACTCGGATATTGAAACCGACCGTTCAAATCGCGAAATCGCCTTGCTTCGCGACGCCGGAATACTTCCCGCCGACAAGGAGTTTAAACCCGGTGAAATCGTAAAGCAGAAAGACTTTTTAGCCTTTTTAATCCGCGCGCTTGACAACTGGTACCAGCCTCTCGACACGCAAATCGACCTTGACAACCTCTATCGGACCGCGGAGAGCTTAAAGATAACGGAAAAATCCGAGCGCGACCCCGACAAAGAGCTTACCCGCTATGAAACCATGAAATACATGGTCAGGGCATTGGGCTACGGAAAGCTTTCCGGGAACGCGTCGCTGTTTAACGTCACGTTTTCGGACGCGAAAAGCATCCCGCGCGCGTATTACGGCATTGTCGCGCTCGCGAAGCAT
>JAAYXM010000163.1 GCA_012515925.1 Clostridiales bacterium | reverse complement strand
CGCTGATGGACGCGCGCTCTATTGCCGCCACCGCCCAAAACCACGGCAGGCTGACCTCGGCATTCGAGCTTGAAAACCCGCCCGCGGACCCGGTATACGAGGATTATTTCTTTGACGACACGCCGTACAGAAGCCGTGTATATCGCGGTGTCGGTATGCCGAAGCCCGAAGCCGCGCTTATATTCGGTCCGAATATCGCGGACTGGCCGAAAATGTATGATATGACCGAAAACCTGCTGATCCGGGTGGCGAGCGCCATATATGACCCGGTTACGACAACGGACGAGCTTATCCCCTCGGGCGAGACCTCGTCATACCGTTCAAACCCTGTAAAGCTCTCAAGCTTTGCACTTTCGAGAAAAGACCCCGCGTATGTACCGCGCGCAAAAGAAATCTCGGCTCTTGAAGCAAAACGGCGCGACGGAGATCTGAAGCTTTCAGACCTTTCCGTCGATAACCTGCCGGACATCGATTTTGGTAAAACCTCGATTGGCTCGGCGGTATTCGCCTTAAAGCCGGGTGACGGCTCCGCACGCGAACAGGCCGCGTCATGCCAGCGCGTACTCGGCGGCGTCGCGAATATCGCGGAAGAATACGCGACAAAGCGCTATCGCGCGAACGTCGTGAACTGGGGTATGCTGCCGTTTGTTTTGGATAACGCTTCGATGTATAAAATCAAGCCGGGCGACTATATTTATATAGAGGGTATAAAAAGTTTTCTTGAAGGTGACGGCGAGACAATCGACGCTCTTCTTATATCCGGTGAAAAGAAAACGGAAATCAGGCTTTCCCTGCCCGCGATTACCCGGGAGGAGCGGGAAATAATTCTAAGCGGCAGCCTTATCAACTACTACGCGAGGCAGAATAACGGCTGATTGCGTAATTTCCGTCATAATGCTATAATAAGGCGCAAGGATTCATGCGCCGCCCGCATTTTCATACCGCGGCATTTTTTATCCCTGTCGAAAAACCATAAGGAATGGAGCGTATTTATGAAAAAATTATCACCGGGACTCTTAGCACTGATAGTTGTACTGGCGCTTGCTGTGATAATCGCGGTCTTCGCGATATCAAACTATAACGCGCTTGTAAGCTCACGCGAGAATGTCAACGGCCAGATGGCAAACATTGATACCCAGCTGCAGCGCAGAATGGATTTAATCCCGAATCTCGTCAATACGGTAAAAGGCTATAATCTGCACGAAAAAGAAATTCTGACGCATATTTCGGACGCGCGCGCGCGGCTTGCCGGCGCGGGCACACCCACCGAAAAAGCCGCGGCGAACAGCGAGCTTGAAGGCGCGCTGAACAGGCTTCTCGCTATTGCGGAAAGCTATCCAGACCTTAAGGCTAATACCCAGTTCACCTCGCTTATGGATGAGCTTTCGGGAACGGAAAACCGTATCTCCGTCGCAAGACGCGACTATAACGAGGCCGTCAAGGAATACAACAAGCAGATTCAAACCTTCCCGCGCGCGCTGTTCGCGAGCCTGTTCGGATTTGAGAAGTTCGATTACTTTGAGGCGGTGCCGGGTGCCGAAGCCCCGTCGAAGGTTGATTTCTCCGGAAGTTAAATATGAGTATTTTAAAGTATAATCGCATTATAACGTTTCTGATCCTGATACCGCTGTTTGCACTCTCTGCCTTGGCCGCGGTTTTGCCCCGTCCGACGGATGAGTTCTATACCGCCGATTACGCCGATTTAATGAGCTCGGAGACCGAGAGCTTTATAATCCGGCACGGTAAACAGCTAAATGAAAAAACGGGCGCCCAGATAGTCGTTGCTACGGTTGAGACTTTAGACGGCAACGATATCAGAGACTACGGCATAGCTCTCGCGCGCGAATGGAAAATCGGGGACAGTCAGAAAAACAACGGTGTACTGATTCTGTTTGCCATAGCCGAGCGTAAAATAACAATAGAGGTGGGCTACGGGCTTGAGGGCGCAATCAACGACGCCAAAGCGGGCAGAATGATTGACAACCGCGCTATGGAATATCTTAAAAATGATGACTTCGACACCGCGCTTTTAAACCTCTATAAGGCGGTATTGCAGGAGGTCTATAATGAATACGGCCTTGAGGTGCCCGAAGATGTCGCTGTTGAAACCGACGACTTCTCAATAGCCTCTGTTATTATTTTCATTATATTATTTGTTATTATATGCGGTATCATATTCGGCAGAGGCGGCAGAGGAAACGGCACCCGCGGCGGCGGTTTCTGGCCGTTTATATTCCTGCCGACCGGCGGGTACGGCAGAAGCGG
>JAAYXM010000162.1 GCA_012515925.1 Clostridiales bacterium | reverse complement strand
TCGAAAAATAATCATGAATTTCTGAAAACCGGGGGGAATTATTCTCCTCCGGTTTTTTCATATGTGAAAAATATAATAAAAAGTTATTTATAATTTATTTAAATATACCATTTACAAAAATTATTTTACATGATATAATAATACAAAATTTAACGTTTACCAATGAAAATATTATATAGAGAAAAAGGTAAACGAGAAGCAATCAGGCCGCCGACTTTTCCCGACTCCGTTCGGCTGCTTGATTGCAAAAACCCGGGGTGTTATAACGGCGTTCCGGAGCGGGGATTTGGAATATCGCGAAAAAAAAGGAGGATAATTGTGAGGAGGAAGGCACAATAATGCTTATAATAATGTCCGGAAGCGCCGGAGTCGGGAAGAATACCATTATTAACAGACTTCTCGCGGAGTATGCGAACCTGGAACTTATGACCACGGTCAGTACGCGGGAAATGAGGAAAGGAGAGTCACAAGGCAAACCTTATTTTTTTGTCAGCAGGGAAGAATTCGAGAGAATGATTGCGGATGACGAGATGGTCGAATACAGCGCCATCCACGGAAATCTTTACGGTACCAACAAAAAGCTTCTGGAGGAAAAGCTTAAAAGCGGCAAGGTTTTAATTAAGGATATCGATGTGGAGGGAACGCTTAAATTAATTAAAATCCTGCCCGATGTTGTTCCGTTTTACCTGAAGCCTAAAAATAAGGAGCAATTAATAGAGAGACTTATCGAGCGTGGCGAAAAGGAAATTGAGCTGCGGCTAAAACGATATGATTACGAGGAGAAGATGTCAAAGCATTATAAGTATGTTTTGATCAATGACAACTTGGAGGAGACCCTTGCGAGTATAAAGGAGATTATACTCCGTGAGGCAAAGCAGCGTGGGTTGAGGCTGTTTTAAGATAATGATGAGAAAGAAGGAGTATAGTATGTCGATTAATGGATTGACGCAAATAAGAAACAGGAATATCATGTCTATTTTTAACGAAATAGTCCGTTCCGACGGTATTTTGCGCTCGGAAATATCCAATCGGACCGGTATATCATTGATGACTATAGGCAAGATCATGGACCAATTCCTCAAAAGGAATATCGTCTATGAAAGGGAGTATATGACAAGCTCTGCCGGGCGCAAGCCCGCGCTGGCGTTTTTAAATCTCAATAAATGGCGAATCTGCGTATTCAGCATGACCGACCATGTTGATGTTTCGATTCTCGGCCTCGATCTGAAGGCGGTATACACGTCAAGGGTTCCGGTCAAGAATAACGACTGGGGCAAGAGCCTTGACGACGCTATAATTCTCGTACAGAATTACTTTAATTCCAATAAAAACACGGTTGACGACATTGTGGGTATCGGCGTTGCGGTTCCCGCCCCGTATGACGAGGAGAAGGACCGTGTCGTGTGCCCGAACCGTCCGAATATCGAGTCGTTAAGGATCAGGAAAACGCTTGAAAAGAATTTCAATACTAAAATCGTGATAGGCGAAGATGTCAAGTACGCGGGCATGTCGATGACCGAGGTTTATCCCGAGGCGAAGGAATCAAGCCTGTATTACATGTATATCGGCGCGGGAGTCGGCGGAGCGCTTATAAACCGCGGCGAAATATACCGGGGTATCGACAATTACGCCGGGGATATCGGTCAGCTTAAGCTGGGCGATAACCAGACAATCGAATCGCTTATCGCAAGCCCGATTTTAAAGGCGCAGCTCGCGGCCGTCGGAGTTTGCATCGACGCGCCGTCGCTTCCGCTTGATTGGGACACGAACGCGGATATCATCCGGCTCATAAACAATTATGCCAAGGTAACCGCGCTTGCGGCCTATAACGCGGCCTGCATGTTCTCACCCGAGGTTATCGTCATTGACGGAACATACCATCCTCTGGGTGAGCAGTTCTATCAGACGTTCAATAAATTCTATGACTCGCATTTCGAGCCGTATGAAAGGCAAAAGCCGAAGGTCCACTTCTCGTTCGGCGGAACGGATTATGCCGTTATGGGCGTAAGCAGCCTGATACGCAAGGAATGGCTGCTGCAAAGATAAATGTGTTGTAAAAAAACTTCCGGAACGCTTTGCGTTCCGGAAGTTTTTTTACAGTCTTCCGTAGCAGTCGGACAATTCATATATTCTGCGAGACAGGTTATCTGTCAGGCAGCCCGAATGCATTTGCCAGTCCCAGTTGCCCGTGGGCGTGCCCGGCGTGTTCATGCGCGCGTTCGTGTCAAGGCATAAAAAATCCTGCATCGGCGCAATCGCATACCTACCGACGGATGCCCACGCGCCCCTGATAAACGCCCAGGGCAGCTCGCATACCGAGCCGCAGTTTAAATATCTGAGTGCGTACTCGACCTCTTCCCGGCTCGCCGATTTTTCCCAGCCGAACACCGTGTCGTTGTCGTGCGTTCCGGTATATACCGCGCAGTTTCTTTCATGGTTATGCGGCAGATACGCGTTATCCGCGCCCGAATCAAACGCGAACTGCAAAACCTTCATGCCGGGAAAGCCGCACCTGTCACGCAGCCTGATTACGTCCGGAGTCAGAAAGCCCAGATCCTCCGCGATGACCTTAAGGCTGCCCGTCCTTTTTACCGACTTGAAAAACTTATACCCGGGTCCGGGCATCCAGTGGCCGTTTCTCGCGGTTTCCTCGCCGAAGGGCACGGCCCAGAAAGCCTCAAAGCCCCTGAAATGGTCTATTCTTATTATGTTAAAAAGCTCCTTTGCGCGGTTAAGTCTTCTTCGCCACCATAGAAACCCCGTTTTTTCATGCGCTTCCCAGTCATAAAGAGGGTTTCCCCAGAGCTGTCCCTCGGCGCAGAAGCAGTCCGGCGGACAGCCCGCCACCGAGACGGGCAGAAAACCCGCATCAAGCATGAACAGCTCCGGGTGCGCCCATACGTCCGCGCTGTCCTCCGACACATAAATCGGCACGTCGCCGATTATATAGACGCCTCTGAAATTGGCGTATTCCTTAAGCTTTTTCCACTGGCGGTAAAAAAGCATCTGCTCAAAGCAGTAATAGTCGATATAATCCTTAAGCTCGGAGCGCAGGCGCTTCATGGTTTCCGGGTTGCGGGAGCGGATTTCATAGTCCCACTCAAACCACGGCACGCCGCCGTATACCTCTTTTACCGACATAAACAGTGCGTAATCCTTAAGCCATGAGGAATGCTGTTTAAAAAACCTTTGCTGCTCTTTTTTGAATATGCCGTTTTGCCGGGCTTTTTTCAGAAGCCTTGTTTTATACTCTTTTACATGATGATAATCTATACGCCCGCGCGGCTCACCTTCATATTGCTTAAGCTCGTCCCCGTCAATCAGTCCGAACCCGGAAAGCTCCTCAAAATCAATAAGCAGCGGGTTCCCCGCGTTCGAGGAATACGGCTTGTACGGCGAATTGCCGCTGCCCGCTGGCGATACGGGCAGTACCTGCCACAGCTTAAGCCCGCTTGCGGACAGGAAATCGACAAACTCAAAGGCGGTTTTCCCCAATGTGCCTATTCCGTATCTGTCGGGCAGGGATGTTATATGCAGTAAAGCTCCGCCGTAACGGGACAAACTATCACAACCTTAAAATCACATTAATCTTATTATATCTATCGCGGCGGAAAAATTGATTGGTAAAATAAATTGAGTATAGCAATCTTTTCAATTTATTCTTACATTAAACCAAACGCGTCGGATTTTCGCATAATTTAATGCAAAATTACGAAAAATACGAACAACCCGGGAAAAACCGGTTTGTGCGCGGCATGACATAATACCAGAAACAAAGGTATATTTCATTTTGTTTTACAGATAATAGAACCGGAAATATTGTCTCGGATAAAACCGGACAAGTCTCGGATTTTGTTGTTAGGAGGAGATTTAAGCTATGAAGGCCACAGGGATCGTGCGCAGGATCGACGACCTCGGACGCGTCGTAATTCCGAAAGAAATTCGTCGAACCATGCGAATTCGTGAAGGCGACCCGCTCGAAATTTATACAGATAAAGACGGGGAAGTGATTTTCAAAAAATACTCGCCTGTCGGTGAGTTGTCATCGTTTGCAACACATATTTGTGATACTTTGAATAAAACAACCGGTCATACGGTTGCTATTTGCGACCGCGACATGGTAATAGCGGTATCGGGCACTTCACGTCGCGAGCTGATGGACAAGCGTATCAGCGAGGAGGTTGAGCATATAATCGAATCGCGTCAGGTCTATCAGTGCAAGCCGGGGGAGAATAAAATACCGGTCACGGATTCAAGCGACCGCCATTTCGTGTCAATCGCGGCGCCGATAATATCTGAGGGCGACGTGTCCGGCTGTGTCGTATTCGTAACCGGCGAGGCGGGCGAAAGCATGGGCGAAACCGAGTACAAGCTCGCGCAGACAGTTTCGGGATTTCTCGGCAAGCAAATGGAAGGCTGATGCAATATGGGACGGCGGTTTAGAAACCGCCGTCCCATATTGCAATGAAATTCGTTTAAAACGAATGAAATACGCTTCGCGTATTAAGGAATTCGGGCGGGTTTAAAACCCGCCCGAATTGTTATTTATTTGAATCCTCACCGCGGTATTTCCTTCGTGTCGCCATGCCGCCGCGAAGGTGGCGTTCCGCTTTGTTTTCATCCAAAACGCGCTTGACATCCAGATAGAGATTGCGGTCGAAAACCTTGAGACGCTCCACAATATCCTTGTGAACCGTGGACTTTGATATATAAAACCTTTTGGCGGTTTCTCGCACCGTGCTTTTGTTTTCTATAACGTAACGGGCAAGCTCAACCGCCCGCTCCTCAATATATGTATTTGCCAAGCCGAAAGCCCCCTCCATGCAGTTATCACATTAAATGTGTATGAGACGAAAGGGGCTTCTATTCCGAATTATAAATAAAAAAGACGGGGCGTTAAACCGTAGATTAAAGCTTCTACTTACTCCCTGAGCGGGACACCGAGCGCGTCCTCGTTAATGTTGTTTGTAAGAATCATTATACCCTCGATTAATCCCCAGACATACGAAATCGGGTATAAAAAGCCGCAGCTTAAAAGGGTCAGCAGAAGCTGGGCGATACCTTTGCCGGTGTAGCCCAGATAGAAATTATGCACGCCGAGCGAGCCTATAAGTATTCCCATAAGCCCGGCGGCGATTCTCGACTTCTGCAGCGGATTCGCGGCGGGCGGGACAACCCCGACAAACCCGCAGCGCGGGCATACCGAGCTGCCCGGGTCCTTCTCCGTGCCGCAGTTTGCGCAGTACTTACTCCCGACGCCGGTACGCACGCCGCATTTTACGCATACAAACGCTTTAGGGTCTATATCGTTTCCGCAATTTCTGCAAAACATAGCTGTTACTCCCTTCGACCGCAGGCCGCAATTATAATTAAATTATACAGAGAGGTAAATCCGATGTCAAAGAATATATGATTAAATTAACAAAAAAATTACATTTCAAAATGTATTCACGCCCTGACGATTGACAAGGACGGACTTACCATTTAAAATAAATGTGCTTATCAAATCACCGGCGGGGCTTGGTAAGGCAATAAAACTATAACGCCGGGGAAGGATGTTCGATATGGATAAAACCTCCACAAGGAAGCTCGCGCTATCCGGCTTGTTTTTAGCTTTGGGATTTTTACTGCCGTTTGTCACCGGGTCAAATCAGGCGCTCGGCAAGATGTTTTTACCGATGCATATTCCGATACTGCTTTGCGGGTTTGTCTGCGGCTGGCCCTACGGACTGGTTGTGGGGTTTGTCACTCCGTTGTTCAGAAGCGCGATACTCGGTATGCCGCCCATGTTCCCGACGGCGGTTTCAATGGCTTTCGAGCTTGCGGCGTACGGGTTTCTCGCGGGCCTGCTTTATAAGCTTCTTCCGAAGAAAAACATATACGTTTTAGTATCTCTCGTTCTCTCAATGCTCGGCGGCAGAATCGTATTGGGTATCGCGAACCTTATCCTGTACGGGGCTTCCGAAAAGACGCTTAATGTTTTCTTAATCGGCGCGTTTACGGACGCCGCACCGGGTATAATAATCCAGCTTGTTTTAATCCCCGTTTTGATAATCGCTCTGGTTAAGGCGAATTTAATCAAAGGCGAATAATCATGGATTTGTCGCCTGTTTTAAGCCGCATAGACGAGCTTGTCAATGTAAAAAGCGTTGTAAAGATAGCGATTGACGGCATGAGCGGCGCGGGGAAAACAAAGCTTTCGTCCGAAATACAAGAGATTTATGACTGCAATGTATTCCATATGGACGATTTTTTCCTGACACCCGGGTTAAGAACGCCGGAGCGGCTTTCGGAGCCCGGCGGGAATGTTGATTACGAGCGGTTTAAGCGCGAGGTTTCCGATAATATCGGGCGCGGCGGGTTTTCCTACCGGCCGTATAACTGCAAAACCCGGGCGTTTTCGGAACCCGTCAAAGTGCCATTTAAAAAGCTTAATATCGTGGAAGGAGTTTACAGCCTTCACCCCGTGCTTTTCGATATATATGATTTAAAGGTATTCATGTATACGGACTTAGAAACCCAGAGAGAGCGGATACTTGAGAGAAACGGGGCGGAAATGCTCGAAAGGTTTATAAGCGAGTGGATACCGCTTGAAAACAGGTATTTCGAACACTTCGATATTAAAAACAAATGCGATTTCGTATTATGAACGGTGTCAGGGAAACGGGGGTTTGACACAGAGTGTCTAACCCCCGTTTCCCTGACACTTGGACACTTTATTTGTACGCGGTCATCGAGACAAGCTCGATGTTGTTTGAATAGTAGCCTTCGCGGACTTCCTGCGGCTTTGAATAATCCGTTGACAGGTATTTCTTGTTGTCGTCGGGGAAAACCGTAACGATTACGCTGTCTTTCCCGAGCTTTTGCTGCGCCGCCAGCGCTCCGATGAAATTCGCGCCGGAGGATATGCCGACGCCGATGCCGAGCTTTTCGGAAAGCATCCTCGCCGTGATAATCGCGTCGC
>JAAYXM010000161.1 GCA_012515925.1 Clostridiales bacterium | reverse complement strand
TATCGACGAGACTGCGGTTCATCGCGCGGCACATAATCTGCGTCAGAATCAATCCCGAAGCGCCCACGATAC
Source organism: Clostridiales bacterium (assembly GCA_012515925.1). Lineage (GTDB taxonomy): Bacteria > Bacillota > Clostridia > Oscillospirales > JAAYXM01 > JAAYXM01. The sequence continues at coordinate 14,892 of JAAYXM010000161.1, read as the reverse complement.
CGCCGATTGAGGTGAGCAGCGGGTCGGAAATCGCGATACCCGCAATGCCGCCGGCTACCCCGCTCAGTGAATTAAGAAGCGAAATCGTTATCGGCATGTCCGCGCCGCCGACGCGAATCGAAAAAGCTATACCGAACAAAAGCCCAGCCGCAAGGTTGGCTATTGTTCCTCCCTTAACAATCGAGACACTCGACACAAGAAGCAGGATAACGGTTATCAGGTTATGCCCGCGAAATACAACCGGTTTTTGCGGGATAACCCTGTGAAGCTTGCCCGCGGCTATCATACTGCCGCCGAACGTGATTAATCCTATCGAAAGCGCGACCTGCGCGGTGTAGAATTCAAATCCGCTTGCGCTAGTTCCCGAATTAAGCATGACGAGCACCACAAGCGCGCTGGCAAGCCCGCCGAACCCGTTTAAAAGCGCAATACCCTGGGGCATATCAATCATCTTTATGGTCTTTGCCGTTATCAGGCCGAATACCAGCCCCAAAACGATAAATATGTAAATCCCGGGGTCTGTCAGGTTGTTATAATAAAGCGTCAGAATAATCGCGACCGCTATGCTGACCGCGCTTAAAATGTTTCCCGCGCGCGCGGTTTTAACGCTGCTTAACAGCTTTATCCCGAAAAGCACGCACAGCACGAGAACGCCGCACGCTATGTAATAAACCAATTACTTCGCGCCCCCTTTGAACATTTTAAGCATACGGTGGGTCACGCCGAAGCCGCCCGCCACGTTAATCATCGCGAGCAGTATCGCAATATATCCCAATACGCGGTTTGACGTCGCGACCGCCGCGCCCGTTGCCGCGAGCGCGCCAAGAACCGTTATCCCGGACAGCGCGTTCATACCGGACATAAGCGGCGTATGTAAAAGCGAGGGTACGTTTTTGATAAGCACATACCCGATTATGCTCGACAGTACGAAAACGGCGATTAACACTATCCCGCTCATGCCGGAACCCCCATCGCCTCGAGCGCGCCCTTGTGCACAACACTGCCGTCGAAAGTCGTAAGGATTCCCGACACTATTTCGTCGGACATGTCAAGCTTTATGCTCGCGTTTTGGGACAGGTATCTGACAAGGTTATATATATTGCTCGCTATCATGCGAGTCGAGCTTTCCGGCAGCATGCCCGGAATATTCTTAATACCCTCGATAATAACGTTATGCAGCACCGCGGTCTTTCCCGGAACGGTGATTTCACAGTTTCCGCCCTGGTCTATCGAGATATCGACTATCACCGAGCCGCTTCTCATGGCTTTGACCATGTCCTCGGTTATGATAACCGGCGCGAGCTTGCTCGGAACAAGCGCGGAGCAGAATACTATATCCATCTGCGCTATCGTCCCGCGAAGCGCGTCACGCTCCGCGGCAATCCAGTTTTCGGACAGCGCGTTCGCGTACCCGCCGCGGCCCACGGCAACCTCCGCGGGCACACCGGTATCGACGATTTTCGCCCCGAGGCTTTTAGCCTGCTCAACCGCGTCCGGCCTGATATCCGCGGCATAAACCACCGCGCCGAGCCGTTTTGCCGTAGCTATGGCCTGAAGCCCCGCAACGCCCGCGCCGATGATAAGCGCGTTGCACGGCTTGAACATGCCCGCGGCGCTGAACATCTGCGGAACGAATTTCGAAATGTCGTTTGCCGCGAGAAGGATTCCCTTATACCCCGCGCATGTGCTCATCGAGGTTAAAGCATCCATATTCTGCGCCCGGGAAATGCGCGGTATGCCGTCAAGCGTAAGCCCGATAACACCCTTTTCCGCCATTTTCCTGACCATCTCATGATTCGCCGGCGAGGCGGGGTGAATAAACGTTACGATATACTGCCCCTCGTGCATCATGTCGAGTTCGTGCAGGTTCTCCGCCTTGTTAAACTGCGGCTCCTTGACCTTCAGAATAAGGTCGGCCTTTTTATAGAGCTCCTTAACGTCATAAGCTATGACCGCGCCGGCGTTCTCATACTCGCGGTCTGCGAACAGCGCGCCCGCGCCGGCGTCCTTTTCAACTAAAACATCAAAGCCGTCCGCCTTGTACTTCGCGACGGTTTCGGGAGTGGCGCTGACTCTGCGTTCACCCTCCATTATTTCTTTCGGGATACCAATAACCATTTTAAAAACCTCACTTTTTAAATATCTTCCGGCAATAGTGAAATCTCGTTTTTCAGCGTAGACAGCACAACCAAGGTGCGCGTAAGAGAAACCCCTTCGATACTCTTGATGTAATTAAGTATCGACTCAAGCCCCTTTCCGGACTCGGTTATGGTTTTGAGCATGTAGTCGAAATCCCCCGCGATGTAATGACATTCGATGATATTGTTGTTGCTCAAAACCTTTTCGTTGAACGACTCGTTGAATTTCGGGTGTTCGAGCCGCACTGAAATGAATGCCGTGATAACATTGCTTATTTTCTCGTTATCGATAATCGTCGTGTATTGCCTGATTATTCCCGCGGCTTCCATTTTCTTTATCCGTTCGATAACGGCGGATGTGGACAGGTTGATTTTTGCGCCGATGGTCGTAGCGTTCTCTCGGGAGTTTTCCTTAAGGCATTTCAGTATGCGGAAATCTGTTTTATCCATATTCCACCACCCCTATTATTTACTCTTATTATATTAGTATAAGATAAAATGTAAATATATTTTTGAATATTCCGTAATATTTTCTGTTTAACATAGCCTTATATGTAATATTTTCATCTGAGGAATGCTTAATATATTCGTTTCCGAAAGTTTTTAAGTTTACATAATCCCTGCAATTGTAACGGGCAGGGTCGCTTTCCTCTGAGCCGCAGCAAAACCGCCCCTCACTATCGCGGTAAAAACGGCTATTTACGGTTGACAGAAGCGCGGTCTTGTATTAAAATTAAGTCTGCTTATGCGCCCGTAGCTCAGCAGGATAGAGCATCCGCCTCCTAAGCGGAAGGTCGCGCGTTCGAATCGCGCCGGGCGTGCCATGTAAATCTGTTGTTCTCTTTTCAAGCGCAAAAAAACAAGAGGCGAAAGCCTCTTGTTTTTATTCATAGTTATGCGCCTGTTTAAGCATCATATCCTTGACCTTCATCAGACGGGTCAGGTTGCCGCGCTCGTTCTCGTCAAGCTTCATCGTGATGTACCTTATCGTCTCGTCAAGCTGGGGTATCATTATATACTCGAGCGCGTTGACGCGTCGGCGGGTTTTCTCGATTTCCCGCGCTAGAAGTAAAACGCTTTTTTCAACACGCGCAAGCTCCATAAGCTTTTCCATTATCTTTGACAGCTCCAAAACCGCGTCGTCAAGCTCGCCCGATGTTTGGGCGTAGCTGTACGGAAAAATCTCGGAAAAGTCGCTGCTTTTGGTTTGGAACGTGTATTCGGGGACATTTACGCTCATTATGTTCCTATACGAAATATCCACCGAAACGCTCTGCTTCGGGTACATCAGCGACTGCTCCAGAAACTCGGGCGACATCACGGCGGCGGCTATCGTAAAGCTCTTGTACGCCTTTTGCAGCGCGCTCTCGACTTCCTCGCGGAGCTCCTTGTTTACACGGACGATATCAAGAAACTGCTTCATAAGCTCGTCGCGCTTATCCTTGAGCAGCTTGTGCCCGCGCCGCGCCGTTGTAAGCCGCGCTTTCAGGCGTTTTAACTCCATTCGCGTCGGGTTTACGTTTAATCTTGCCATAGGATTGTTCCCCTTTTATCAGGCTATTCGCCTACCCGATACTTCTCGATAAACTCGGGCTTGATACGTTTAAGCTCGCTTTTCGGCAGAATCGCGAGCAGCTTCCAGCCCAAATCAAGCGTCTGCTCGATTGAGCGGTTTTCGCCGTATCCCTGGTTTACATACTGCTTCTCGAATTCGTCGGCGAATTTTGCGTAGAGCTTGTCTATATCCGAAAGCGCCGCCTCGCCGAGTATCGTCATAAGCTCCTTTGCTTCCTTGCCTCGCGCGTACGCGGCAAAAAGCTGGTTCATCGTGCCCGCGTGGTCCTCGCGGGTTTTGCCCGGGCCGATACCCTTGTCCTTCAGACGCGAAAGCGACGGCAAAACGTCAATCGGCGGGTGGATATTCTTGCGGTAAAGCTCGCGTGACAGTATAATCTGACCCTCTGTAATATAGCCCGTAAGGTCGGGTATCGGGTGAGTTTTGTCGTCCTCGGGCATCGACAGAATCGGGATCAGCGTAATCGAGCCGCGGCTTCCCATATGCCTGCCCGCGCGTTCGTACATCGTCGCGAGGTCGGTATACAGGTATCCGGGATATCCGCGCCTGCCCGGGACCTCCTTGCGCGCCGCGGAAACCTCGCGCAGCGCCTCCGCGTAATTCGTTATATCCGTCAGTATAACCAGAACATGCATATCCTTCTCGAACGCGAGATACTCCGCGGCGGTAAGCGCCATGCGCGGCGTCGCTATACGCTCGATTGCCGGGTCGTTCGCGAGGTTTATGAACAGAACCGTACGGTCGATTGCGCCCGTACGCTTGAAATCGCTGATAAAGAAGTCCGCTTCCTCGAACGTTATTCCGATGGCCGCGAACACAACCGCGAACTGCGCGTCCGCGGCAAGCACTTTAGCCTGTCTCGCAATCTGCGCGGCAAGCTGAGCGTGCGGCAAGCCCGAACCCGAGAAAATCGGAAGCTTCTGCCCCCTGACAAGCGTGTTTAACCCGTCAATCGACGAAATACCCGTCTGAATGAACTCCTCCGGGTAAACCCTCGCCGCGGGGTTCATGGGCAAGCCGTTGATATTTCTTCTTTCGTCGGGCAAAATCTCCGGCCCGTTGTCGGCGGGTCTTCCGAGCCCGTCGAACACGCGCCCGAGCATATCCATGGAGACGCCGAATTCCAGCCCGCGCCCCAAAAACCTGACCTTGCTCTGGGCGAGATTAATGCCCGCGGAGCTTTCAAAAAGCTGTACGAGAACATCGGTGCCGTTGACTTCGAGCACCTTGCAGCGGCGTATTTCGCCGTTTGGGAGAGCAACCTCACCGAGCTCGTCGTATTTGACGTCGGACACCTTGCGAACCAGCATCAGCGGGCCCGCGACCTCCTGTATGGTACGGTACTCCTTCAGCATGTTATTTGCCCTCCTTCGCCATGAGCTTCTCTATCTCCGAATGCATAAGCGATTCGATATTCTTATACTGCTCCCCGTACTCGTCCGCCGGAATATCCTTAGCGCGGCCGATTCTCTCACGCGCGGAGATTCCGAATATATCCTCAAGGGCAACCCCCGCCGTAAGCGCGGTTTTGGAAAGCTCGTTATAATCTAAAATAATCTTTAAAAGCCTTGCCTGCTTGTCAATCGGCGTGAAACTGTCGGTATCGGAAAACGCGTTCTGCTGCAGGAAGTCCTCGCGTATCATCTGCGCGGTTTCAAGCGTCAGCCTGTCCTCGGGCGAAAGCGAGTCGATACCCACGAGCCTTACTATCTCCTGAAGCTCGCTCTCAAGCTGCAGAATGTGCATAAGCCTGTCGCGGCTAATCATGAAATCGCGCCCTATATTCGAATCAAACCACGGCGCGAGCCTGTCCACATACAATGAATACGAGTTAAGCCAGTTTATCGCCGGGAAATGGCGGCGGTACGCAAGCGTCGAGTCAAGCCCCCAGAAAACTTTTACGATTCTCAAAGTCGCCTGTGAGACCGGCTCGGAAATATCGCCGCCCGGCGGCGAAACCGCGCCTATCGCGGTGAGCGAGCCGTGCCGCTCATGTGCCGCGCTGCAGACAACGCGTCCCGCGCGCTCGTAGAACTGCGCAAGCCTCGAGGACAGATACGCGGGGTACCCCTCCTCGCCCGGCATTTCCTCAAGACGCCCGGACATCTCGCGCAGCGCCTCCGCCCAGCGGGATGTCGAGTCCGCGATAACCGCGACGTCATAGCCCATGTCGCGGTAGTATTCCGCAATCGTAATGCCCGTATAAATCGAGGCCTCGCGTGCGGCAACCGGCATGTCTGACGTGTTAGCGATAAGCACCGTGCGCTTCATCAGGGATTCGCCGGTACGCGGGTCCTTAAGCTCCGGGAACTCGCGCAAAACGTCCGTCATTTCGTTTCCGCGCTCGCCGCAGCCGATATATACGACGATATCAACATCCGCCCATTTCGCGAGCTGGTGCTGAACCACCGTCTTGCCGCTCCCGAACGGTCCCGGCACCGCGGCGACGCCGCCCTTGGCAATCGGGAAAACCGTATCTATAACGCGCTGCCCGGTAATCATCGGAACGTCGGGCGCAAGCTTTTCCTTATACGGGCGGCCTACACGCACAGGCCATTTCTGAAGCATCGTTATATCCTTTATCTCGCCCGCGCCGTTTTTCACGCGGCAAACCACGTCGGTGACCCTGTGCTCACCCGGGATAACCTCCGTAACTTCGCCCTCGACGCCGTGCGGCACCATGATACGGTGTACCACGACAACGGTTTCGTCCACCGTGCCGATAATATCGCCGGGCTTAACCCTGTCTCCGACCTTTACCCCGGGAACAAACACCCATACGCGGTCGCGGTCGATAGCCTCGACGTTAATGCCGCGCTTAATGTTGCTGCCCGTGATTTCGCGTATTTTTTCGAGCGGACGCTGAATTCCGTCATATATGTTCTCTATAAGCCCCGGGCCGAGCTCCACCGACAGCGGCGCGCCCGTGGTCTCGACAATGTCGCCGTGACCTATGCCCGCGGTCTCCTCATATACCTGTATGGACGCGCGGTCGCCGCGCATCTCGATTATTTCGCCTATAAGCTTCTCGCCGCCCACGCGGACAACGTCAAACATATTCGCGTGGGAAAGCCCTTCCGCAACGATTAGCGGACCCGAAACCTTAATTATCTTTCCGCTGTTCATAAAATACCTCCAATGCGCGGCATGGCTAATATTTTCGCCGCGCAAGCTTTATTTCAGGATATCGGCGCCTACCGCGCGCTCAACCGCCTTATGCACGTTTTTCATGCCGATGCCGGTCGTACCCGCCTTGCCCGGGATAGGGATTATGGCCGGAACCGGCCTGTCGTCGTATTTGCTTATTACCTCACCGAGCCCCGTCATAAGCTGCTCCGTGATGTAGATAATCGCGTAATCCTTTTCCGCAAGGCTGTCTAAGATTTCCGCGGCGGACTCAAGGCTTTCCGAAATAAAAACCTCAAAGCCGAGCGCGCGAAAGCCCAGAACGCTGTCGCGGTCACCGATTACCGCCAGTTTATACATATTGACCCCTCAATCTCGCGCGTATTTCGTCCGCGGAAAGCCCCTCGAGCTTTCCCGCGAGGATAATTCGTATATTGGTAATATCCGCTTCCTTCGCAATCAGATACGCGGCAATCGGCGCCTCGCCGAACGCAACGTATTTCGCGGATTTTATATACTCAATCAAAGCGTTGTCGCAAAGCCGCTCGAAATCCAGAAAACCCGTCTCACCGGACGCGGCGCGCTCGCCCGCCGCGGCGGCCTCGGAAAGCCTAGTGCCCGAGTATATCTCGTTTATACCGCCGCGCTCCGCGCCCGCCGAAAGCAGCCGGCTTACATCCGTGTCCCCGCCGGAAATTAGAGCGTTTTTGATAAACTCGATATTTTTCTTCTGACGCGTCGCCCGAACCCACGCGCGGAGATTGTACACGTCGATTAAAAGCCTGACATACCCGCCGATAAACCCGCTTTTTGTTTCACCGGCCGACTTTAAAAGCTCGGCGAAATAAGCGCGGTCGAGCACGAAATCCGACAGCTGCGGGTCGTTTGTGCGCGAGAGCACCTCCCGCGCCTCGATTATCCCGCCGCGCATTATCGGGTCAAAATCCCCGAAGTCCGATTCGCGCATCGAGGTTTTTATCACATCAACGGGGATATGTCCGGCGCCGGACAGTATGTCCGCTTCCTCCGGCATATGCTCCGCCTTGATAAGCGTTTTTATATTATGATAATCGTATTTTAAGCGGATTATATCCACAATCCCGCACTCATCCACAAAGCTTAAGATTGTTTTAATCGTATCGTCGCGCTCTTTTGCGAGCGCGTGCTCTATTGACTTTTGCGAGGGCTCCGTGATTTCACCGTAACCCATTTCTGCCGGAATCCTGACGGTATCCTCAAAGGACTTAGCGTCAAGCATCCGGCCTATACGCTCCGCGTTTAAGAGGTTTTTCTCCATCGCGCGTATACGTGTTGTCGAGTATAGATAATCGGTGTCTCTTCTCTTCATAAAAGCCTCCGCCATCGATAATTCCCAATCAGTTAAACAGGATATCCGCGACCTCGGACGCAATCTCGTCTTTGAGCTTTTCGACTATCGTCTCAAAGGACGCGTTTATCTCCATATCCCCGCTTTTAAGTATCAGCCCGCCGGAAATACCGCGTGTCTCGTCAGCGAGCGAAAGCCCCGCGGCTTGCGGGTTTTGCTCCTTAAGCTTTTTATTTATCGCGCCGATAAGCCTGTCTCCGATTTTTTCCCTGTCCGCTTCCGAAAGGATAACCTGCTCGCTTCCGGTTTCGGACGCTTTCAGAGCAAGCCTGACAAGAGTATCTGTATACTCGTCCTCCGGCTGGCTTTTAAGCAGCTCGACCGTTTTATTGAAAGCCGCGTCTATCATCTCGCGCTTCGTTTTAAGCTTAATCTTTCGCGCCTCAAGCTCCGCCACGCCGCCGAGCCTCGTTTCGCGCTCCTTAGCGGCGGCTTTGCCTTTTTCCAGTATCTCCGCGGCTTCCTCTCTCGCGACCTCGTCGAAATTCGCTTTTATTTCGTTGACCTCGGCCTGAGCGCGCGCAAGTATTTCGGAAGCCTTTTCCCGCGCTTCCGTTATAATACGGCTTGTAATATTCTCAATGCCGTTCATTTCCGGCCCACCTTTTCAGATATCAAAATAATTTAAGCTGCGTTTACGCCGTTTAGCATTAAAAACGAGATAAGCAAAGCCAAAACCGCATAGGTTTCAACCATAGCCGCGTAAATCATGGCCTTGGACACTTCCTCCGGGCGCTTCGCGACAATGCTGACGCCCGCGGCGGCCGCGCGCCCCTGCGCGATGGCCGACCAGAGCCCGACTATCGCAATGGGCAGGCACGACGCGAATATATATCCGCCGACCTCGGGCGAAATAGCGAGTATCCCCTGTCCGCCGAAAAATCCTATCTTTTGAAGTACCAGAAACGCAATCAGAAGCCCGTATAACCCCTGTGTGCCGGGAAGCGCCTGGAGCAGCAAGGTCTGCCCGAATTTATTCGGGTCCTCGGTAATTACCCCTGCGGCCGCCTCGCCCACAATTCCGACGCCCTTGGCGGAGCCGATGCCCGCAAGTCCCGCGGCGATCGCGGCGCCAAGCAAAGCAAGACCCGTACCGATAAAAGGTGTGAAAAACGCTTCCATAATTAATTGTCCTCCTTCAAGATATCAACGTATTTTGTCTTTAATCTCAAGGGCTTGAAGGGTGAACCTCCGCCCTGAAAAAACTTCCCGAAAAACTCCACGTACTGCAGGCGCGCCGAATGCACGAACGTGCCTATCAGATTGACGGAGATATTGAATACATGCCCGATTATGAATATTATGATAAATCCTATCGCACCCGCGAGCGCGCCCATTGTATTGATAACCTGCGCGATAACCGCCGTCGCGAGCGAAAGCGCGAGCAGACGCGAGTATGACAGGATATCGCCTAAATAAGAGGTCACGCCGTACAGCGAGCCGAGCCCGCCCGTAAGCTTTTTGAAAACTCCCTTATTATGCCTGCCGTGCGTAAGTATAATCCCGCCGGCGCCCGCGTAAATAAGCGCGAGCCCTGTCTGCGCACTGCCTAAAATCGCAATAACAATACCCGCAAACAGAATCCACCACAGGCCTATATCGAATACCGCGTCCCAAAAACGACCGTCGCGTATCATGGCGTAAGCGTTTATCGCCATACCGGTTACTATTTGTATCGCGCCTAAAATCAGCGAGAATAAAAGCATCTTAATCGGGTCGGCAAGCGGGTTAAACCACAACGCGAGTTCGGTATCAAACACCTTGCCCGTGGCCATGTAATAAATATGCCCGACCGCGTCGCCGAAATAGCCGCCGAACAGTACGCCCCAGAAAACCGTGGATATGCCGCATATTACGGCAAGCTTCATGAAGCTTCTGAACGTACCCGTCGGCTTAAGCCTGATAAGCGCGAACACGCCGATTAACGCGAGAATCAGGCCGTACACCGCGTCCGACAGCATGATGCCGAAGAAAACCGTAAAAAACACCGCAAGAAACGGGTTCGGGTCAATCTCGGAATACGATGGTGAACTGTACATTTCCGTAATTGCCCCGAACGGCGCAACAAGGCTTGTATTATATGTGAGCACGGGCGGGTTTTCGCCCTCCTCAGGGTCGCGAATCTCGAAAGCGCACCCGTACTTTTCAAGAAGCCTTGTAAGCTTTTCTTCATCGCGCTTCGGGAACCAGCCCTCGAGCATGAACGTTTTTTCGGTAGCGCGCGCCTTTGACATGGCAGTTTCCCGCGAAAGCCCGGCCTCAAGCGCGTCAAGCCCGGTCATAAGCCTGTTCGCGTAAGCCGCTTTGCCGGAAAGCTCTTTAATAAGATTATCGCGCTTTTCCCTTAATTCCTTAATCTCCGAATCAAGCTTTTTTATATTATCCTTCGCGGTACCCGTAATATCCTTAAACCGGGTTTGCGAGAACAAGTATTCCCTTAACGCGTCAAGCAGGCTGTCCTCGTTTTCCTTGTGGGCCAATATAAATATATAGTGCTGCTCACTGTCGGAGGAGGATAAAAACACCCCGGCGCCCGCGGAGGCTTCCGCGGATGCGCGTATATCCTCAAAACTATAATCCGCGGGGCACATGCCGAAAAGCGCGATATGCGCGTCACCGGATTCGGTTTCGAGCGGCACGTCAAGCGGCTCCCACGGCATAAGGCTTTCCCGCCTGTTTATAAGCCTTCCCTCTTCGGTAAAAAGCGCGTTAATATCACGCGCGGTATCGTTAATCTCATTCGCCGCGCCGATTGCTTCGGATATTACTTTTATATCAAACAGACTGTCCGCTGAAATCCCGATGCGCTGCGCGAACAGCCCGCTTTTAATCTTTGCGTGCCTGGAAATCGCCGCAAGCGCGGCTTTTATTTCCGAAATCCGCGAGCGCACTTCGGACTCGTCTGTGGCGAAGGTACCCGTCAGCTTTATGAGCTCCTCGTCTCCGGCGCTTTCGCCGATTTCGAGAATCCCGAGCTTTGACAAATCCCGCAGCATCTCTTCCCGGCGCGAAGTCAGGGCAAGAAGCTTTAAGTGCCTCATTCTGACGACAGACATTACCCGTTCACAACCCTTTCGACTATATAAGCGGCGGCTTTTTCCATGCGCCCGCCCGCGAGCACGCGAAGCTTTTCGCATTCGCCCTCGGCCTTTGCCATTATCTCCATCGCGGCGCTTGACGAAGCCTCCTCGGCTTTTTCAAGCATGTCCGCCACCTGCTTCCGCGCGTCTTCAACCGCCGCGTCCACCGCGGCCCTGCCGCTTTTTTTGGCATCCGAGATTATTCGTTTGGCATTTGCGTTTGCGGCGGATACAATTTCGGATGCTTCACGCTCCGCATCGTATACCTTTTTTACCGCCTCTATCGCCATTTATCCTCACCGCCCTAAAGAATTGCATATCATGCCAATTATAATATACCTGTTATGTTTTGTCCAGTTGTTTCTATTATATTCCCGCTATTTCTCTTGTGTCTTTTTATCGAATCTTGTCTTCGGTTCTTCCCCTCCCCCTGCGGGGGAGGAAACTATCGTTTTCTTATGTGTGAAGTTTTTCGGACGGTTATGAAACCTCCCCCGACAGACCTGATGAATCTGTCGGGGGAGGTTTTATGTTCGGAAAATCAGTCCGCGGCCGAGATTTCGCGAAGCGCAAGCTTCAACGACTCGACGGAGTCTTTGAGCGTCGCGTTCTCTATCGGCTTGTTATTCGATACCCGCTCGACGAAATACTTAAGCTCATTGTAATACCCGCCGAGAGACGAGATGTTTCCGCCCGCCCGGTTGTCGAGTGTAACCGTGTTGAGCTCCGGCTTGAAGGAGCCGCCTTCGTTCGGATACACCGCGAAAACCGATTCCGCCGAATTGTAAACTATCGTGGCCTTTTCGAGCTTTACGCGGATTTCCATGCAGAACGGGAAATCCGGCGGATAGTCCCAGCATGCCTCGGACGTCGCGATAACGCCGCCCGGGAACTTATAGCTTGTAAAAATCTGCGTCATCGACCCGTTTTCGTCGCGGCGAGCGATGCTCGAAACCTCCCCGGGCTCGCCTAAAATATACCTTATATAATCCACGTCATGTATATGCATGTCGAGCGCGGCGCCGCCGCTCAGCTTATCGTTATGCAGCCAGCCGTTCCATGCCCATGAGGGGAGCGAGCTGACGCGCTTAAGCACGACGCTTACGACATCCCCGTACTTTTTCGAGTCAATCGCTTCCTTTATCCAGACATATTCGTCCCAGAAGCGTATAACCTGTCCGACCATGACGTTAGCGCCCGTCTCCGCCCGGGTTTTAAGCAAAAGCTCCGCTTCCTCGAGGTCACGGCTTACGGGCTTTTCGATAAATACCGCCTTGCCGCGCTTCATCGCCTCGACCGCGTACCGCGTATGCAGGTACGTGGGCAGGCAGATATCCACCGCGTCCACCTCGTCCGAGTTAATTAAATCCAACGCGTTTTCAAAAACCTTCGCGTTATGCTCACGGGCGATTTTTTCAGCGTTCTCCGAAACCGCGTCCGACACCGCCGTCAGGCTTACGCCTTCAATTGCCTTGTAGCAAGCGGCGTGCATGCCTCCCATGAACCCTAATCCTATTAAACCGACTCTTAACATGTTACTTTCCTCCTAAAATCCTGCTCATGGAATTTGCCGTGTTGAATATTATCCGGTCCGGATAATGGGTGTACGGCGGAAGCATTTCAGCGGTGCACCAGCCGTCATATCCGACCTCTTTAAACGCGCGCATGACCTCGGGCCAGTTGACGTCGCCCGAAAGCAAATCGACAAAGCCGTGCAGTCCGCCGGCGGCTCTGCGGTAATCCTTAAAATGAACCCTCTTAATGCGTTTGCCCAAAACCCTTACCCAATGCTCGGGATAGCCCGAATACAAGACGTTTCCAACGTCGAAATACGAACCCACATAATCGCTTCCGATTTTGTCGATGAAATCGCGCATTTCAACGGGCGAGAGCAAAAACTTGTTCCATACGTTTTCGAGACCGATATTGACCTTATGGGCCTCCGCGTCGCGGGAAAGGGTCTTTATCGCCTCAAGCGCGCGGTCATACGCTTTGTCGTAGTCCACGACCGGAAAATCCGGTATAAAGTCAACCCCGACGGCGCCCGGAATTACGAGTATGCCGTCCACGCCCAGAATACTTGCGGTCTCTATCTGGCGGCGGCATGCATCCATCGCCTTCCCGCGGGTCGCGGCGTCGTCCGCCGTCATCGAATACTGCCAGTACAGCCCCGTGGCGACCCCCGAGATTTCGATTCCCAAGTCCGCTGCGATTTTTCGTATATCCGTAAGCTCTTCGCGGGTAGACTGCATACTTACCGCTCCGGTTTCGGTCAAAGCGAGCTCGATGCCGTCAAATCCCGCTTTTTTTGCGGTCTCCATACAGCCGCGAATGTTTTCCTGGTCAACAAAAGACCATATGCTTATGCTTTTTTTCATAATCTCACCTGCTTTCATAGTTTACATAAAGGCTTGTACCCTTTATAATTTAATTATAACGGTTTTATGAAAACTTACCTTATAATAAACGGCATATTATTTATAGAATAAGACACGAAATGGGGCAATACATTTGAACAAACCGACAAAATACACGATGCACAGGCTAAAGCGCGTAATAACGATTACACATATAATCAACATAAGCTACTATAAGTTCCCGAAAAACTTCGTATTCGGCGGCGAAGCCCATGATTTCTGGGAGTTTATCTATATCGACAAGGGCGAGATGATTATCACGGCGGGAGAGCAGGATTACCTGCTCAAAGCCGGCGAGCTCGCGTTCCATAAGCCCCGCGAGTTTCACGACGTGCGCGCAAGCGGCAGAACACTTGCGAACGCCACGGTAATAGCATTTGTCAGCAAGAGCCGCGCAATGCGCTACTTCCACGATAAAATTCTGTTTTTAAACGATTTCGAAAAGGAGCTTCTGACCTCCGTCGTGCGCGAGGCGAAACGCGTATTTACAACGCTTGAGAACACTCCCCCGAGCATTATGCTCAACCTGAGCCCCGACGCGCCGTTCGGCTCGGACCAGATGATCGTGTCGCAAATCGAGCAGCTTTTAATCAGTATCCGCAGACGCGGCGACAGCATCAGCACAAAGCAGCGCACAATGGCCCCGAAGCTGCGGCAGAACTATAAGAAAATAACGCTTGACGTGCTGAACATTCTCGAAAACTCGATGGGCGAAAAGCTTACGCTAAAAGACATCAGCCGGCGTCTGAACATAAGCGTTTCGCTGCTTAAGCAGGTTTTCAGAAAGGAGACCGGCAAAAGCATAATCGATTATCTGATAGACATAAGAGTCGGCGAGGCGAAGCGGCTGATCTCCGAGGGGATAATGAATTTCACCGAGATTGCCGAGCATTTAGGTTACGGAAATATCTACTATTTTTCAAGGGCTTTTAAGGCAAAAACCGGAATGACGCCCACGGAATACGCACAGTCGGTCGAAAAAACCGAATTTTAACGCCGATTCGCCGTAAGATTTTCATAATAAGCACATTGAAATATAATAATTATTAACATATAATATAATTTAGTGTTCTATGGAGAAAAAACGGTTTAGGAGTGAATACATGTTTCGAATAACAGAAAAAAAAGTGTTCAACCCGCAGGTTAAAATGCTGGTTGTGGACGCGCC
>JAAYXM010000160.1 GCA_012515925.1 Clostridiales bacterium | reverse complement strand
TAAGCGCCGCGCCCACCTTGAAATCCGAATAGGGGGCGTAGGCGTTTTGAAGCGCACTTTTAGCTTCCGACACCAGCTTTTTTATATCCATAACATACCTCTTTTGTCCCGCGTGTTATATTCATTATATCATGACCGCGGATTTAAGTAAATTACTTTGTTCAAACAAGGGCAAGCAGAGTAGCCGTGAGACTGCGAAAAAAGGTTTGCCCGCGACACAGAGGGGACAGTTCTTATGTGTCGTTTCCGGGTTAATCAATAATCCACGAACACAACGACACAAAAAACCCGTCCCCCGGTGTCATTTTTCACTGAGTTATTTGTTTTTTACGCAGTCTGCCGACCCCTTACTTTGAGGGGAGAAAAACTATGTGTTTAAGATTTCTTCGCTCGTTTTGTCCGCGAGCGAGTATACCGCGTCAAAATTTATATGCGGGTTATACTCCGCCTCTATCTCGTCATGAAGCCCTTTAGCCTCGGAAAGCGTGTCGCACGCCTCCTCGATTAACGCGGCTATGAGCTTTCGTGAAAAGGTTATTTTCTGTTTTTTATCCTTAATGACTTCCGGTTGTATCATCGCGTCCATTCTTATTTTGCGGTGGTACCCGAAAGGAAACGGCCTGCTTTTGGTTGAGGAGACAAACGAAAGCTCAAGCTCCGGGATTATAAGGTGCTCCATGCGCTCGGGCGAGAGCGGGCAGCAGCACACATAGCATTTATACCCCGCGTTTTCGGCGGCTTTCAGAACCGGCAGAAGCAGAAAATGTCCGAGCCCGAAATTGTTTTCGAGTACGAATACGCGCGGGCCGAGATTGACTAATGTATCAAACAGCACAATATGCCCCTGCGGCGAAACCGCCGAGAGGAACCGCTTTTTGGTATCCGCGCCGCCGCCGCGCCCCTTGATTTCCCGTGATATGATGCCCTCGGCTTTTTTATAAACACGGTTTAAGGATATCCCGGAGAGCCCGAGCTCGAAAAGCTCGCTCTCCAGCGCCGCGGCGCATGAAACGAGCCTGAAAACACGTTTGTGATAGTTCCCGTATTCGTCAAACAGGGAAACCAGCTTTTCCTTCTTTTTTTTAATGCCCGCTATATCCGCGAAGTCGCCGAGGTTTATGTATCTTTCCAGGGCGAGCGGGTATTTGGGTTCGATGACATGGGAGCGGAGCACAAATACGAATAATTAAGTTGTTTTGTCAAATAATAAAATAATGTCAAATATCTTGATAAATTGCGATAACCGTGATAAGATTTTACATATTATTAAATAATAACCATATTATAGACAAATAATGTAAATAAGAACAACAGTTCTTATATAATCAATATGGAGGGATAAACTAAATGTTCAAGCTTAAGGAAAACGGCACAACTGCATCTACCGAAATTATGGCGGGCTTGACGACGTTTTTTGCGATGGCTTACATTATATTTGTAAACCCGCAGATACTGTCTCAAACCGGAATGCCTGCCGGCGCTGTCTTTCTTGCCACTATTTTTGCAACGGTGATTGCGACGCTTGTTATGGGGCTTTTCGCGAACGTCCCGTACGCGCAGGCGCCCGGCATGGGGCTCAACGCGTTTTTCACGTATGTTGTTGTTTTCAGCCTCGGCTTCAGCTGGCAGCAGGCACTGGCGATGGTATTCGTCTGCGGTATCATCAATATATTGATAACCGTGACAAAGGTACGGAAATCAATAATCAAATCAATACCGCCGAGCCTTCAGAACGCAATCGGCGGCGGTATCGGCATTTTCATCGCATACATCGGAATTAAAAACGCCGGATTATTGCAGTTTACATCCGACCCGGGCACCTACACCATCGTTCCGGGTGATACGGTAATCGCAAGCTCGGCGGCGGTGCCCGCGCTCGTTAATTTCAACACGCCCGCGGTTCTGCTCGCGTTAATCGGGCTTGTCCTGGTCGCGGTGCTGCTTCTGTTAAAGGTCAGAGGCGCCGTGCTGATCAGCATTTTCGCGACAACTATTATCGGGATACCCATGGGAGTTGTTGATGTTTCGAATATACAATTATCGGGTATCGGCGATTCCTTCAATCAGCTTGGCACAACCTTCGGCGCCGCTCTGGGCAACGAAGGTCTTCTATCGTTATTCTCC
>JAAYXM010000019.1 GCA_012515925.1 Clostridiales bacterium | reverse complement strand
TCCTGAAGCTCATGCACGAGCTCATCGCCGGGCTTGTATCCCTTTGCCAGAACAATCGTGGCCTTTACGACGGTTCCGCGAATCGGGTCGGGCGCGCCGGTAATCGCGCATTCCAAAACCGCGGGGTGCTCCATAAGCACGCTTTCGACCTCGAACGGGCCGATACGGTAACCGCTGGATTTAATAATATCGTCAACACGCCCCACATACCAGAAATATCCGTTTTCGTCCTTCCACGCGGTGTCACCGGTATGATAGTGCCCGAATTTAACCACCTTATTGTTTAATTCCGGGTCGTTGCGATATCCGGAGAACATTCCGGGCGGCCTGCCGTTTCTGATATCTATGCAGATTTCGCCGACCTCGCCGGTTTCGCATTCGTTGCCTTCCTCGTCAAGCAGCGCAACCTTATAAAGCGGCGACGGAACACCCATAGAACCCGGGTGGATATCGACCCACGGGAATGTTGCGAGCACAAGCGTGGTCTCCGTCTGACCGAAGCCCTCGCGTATTTCAAGCCCCGTCATGCGCTTCCACTTGTTGAACACCTCGGGGTTTAGCGCCTCGCCCGCGGTAGTGCAGTATTCGATACTCGACAAATCGTATGCCGAAAGGTCTTCATGGACAAGATACCTGTATATCGTGGGCGGCGCACAGAACGTCGCCACCTTGTACTTCTCTACTATACCAAGCAAATCGCTCGGCACGAACCTGTCAAAATCGTAGGCCATGATAGCCGCTCCGCCGAGCCACTGCGCATATATCTTGCCCCATACGGCTTTCCCCCAGCCCGTGTCCGAAACGGTCAGGTGAAGCTTGTTTTCACGCACCTGATGCCAGACAATCGCGGTCGGCAGATGCCCCAGCGGGTACAGGTAGTTTTGCTCAACGAGCTTTGGCATTCCCGTCGTGCCCGATGTGAAATACGCAAGCATGATATCGGTGTTTTTATTGCGCTCCGCAGGGCGCGAGAACGCCGGCGCCTCCGCCATGCCGCGGTTGAGCGGCAGCCAGCCTTCCCTGTCGCTGTCACCTTGTATTACGCGAATTACGTTTCCGGCCTCGGGAACCGCCTCGTCGATACGCCGAAGTATACCATGCTCGTTGACGGATACAATCATTTTTACACTCGCGGCCTTGATACGGTAAACAATATCCTTGACCATAAGCTGGTGGGTCGCGGGTATGGCTACCGCACCGAGCTTGTGCAGCGCAACAATCGTGAACCAGAACTCGTAGCGACGTTTAAGGATAAGCATTACATTATCGCCTTTTTTTATTCCGAGGCTTTGAAAAAACGCGGCCGCCTTATCCGAGTATTCCTTCATCTGCTTAAACGTTATGTATTTTTCCTCTCCCTCGGGGTTGCACCACGCGAGAGCAAGCTTATCTGGGTCTTTTTCGGCGTACTTGTCCACAACGTCGTACGCGAAATTAAAGCTCTCCGGGATATTGAGCCTGAAGTTCTGCTTAAAATCCTCATATGAGGTAAAGCCGCCCGGCATATATTCAGTATATAATACCATAATGTTTTACTCCTCTGTCATTTAGTCACAATCGCGAGAAACTTAGCTGGTACGTTATTTAAAGCGTACATTGCGTGCGGTATTGAAGAATCATAGAACAACGAGTCACCTTCACGGAGCGTGATTTCCTTGTTGTCTAAGATTATCTTTAGCTCGCCCTCTATAACATAGTCGAATTCCTGCCCCGCGTGGGAGTTGAGCTTTAGTGAGCCAATTTTGTAAAGCGGGTCCAGTGTCACCATAAACGGCTCGATTATCTTGTTCTGGAAGTTTAACGCGAGATGCTTGTATTCATAGGCGTTGTTTCTCTGAATGCTGTGTCCGCCGCCCGCGCGGGTTACTATGAATTTTGACAGCTTCGCGCTCTCGCCCGTGATGATATCGGTAACATCGATACCCAGGACCTTCGCGATATTGTGCAGCACGGAAAAGGAAAAATCCACCTCGGCGCGTTCATAGCTTAGATACTCTTCCACCGAAAGACCGCATTTTTCCGCTATTTCCTCAACGCTGATTTTCAAAATCTCTCTGAGATTTTTTATTCGCTCCGCTATGAGACCAAGCTGCTCAGTCATAATAAATCCTCCTTTTAAGCATAAATAAAACTAATCCCCGTCTGTGAAAATAAAGTGACGGGGCAAAGTATATGAGGTTTTTAAGGCTTTCGCCTGTTACTAAAATATAGCATAATTATTGTATCGTGTCAAGGAAAAAAAGTCGGAGAAAAGCTATCTTTTATTTGCTTTTTTCCCGCGGTTTGAAGAAAAAAGGAGAATTATTATGATGGGGATTTTTCTCCCCCTTGAGTGAGAGAAATCCGGAAACTGCCTCTTATTCACATTTTCCTTGCAATTACCGATAAATTATGGTAAAAATATAGATTATACACTGCATTATGATGGGAGATATCAAAAATGAAAGAACAGCTTGCGCAAATCCGCGCCGCCGCAGAGCAGGCCATCGTCAAAGCCGACTCCGTTCCCGAGCTTGACACGCTGCGTGTCAGGTTTTTCGGTAAAAAGGGCGAGCTTACCTCCGTATTAAAGCAGATGGGCGGCTTAAGCGCCGAGATGCGTCCGGTTATCGGTCAGTTGGCGAACGAAACCCGTGAATATATCGAATCACAGATAGAGATTGCCCGCGCAAGGCTCGAGGAGATAGCTTTAACTTCCCGCCTTGCCGCCGAAAAAATAGACGTTACTATCCCGGGCACCCCCCAGCCGTTGGGTCATAAGCATCCTATGTCAATCGTGCTCGACGAGGCACTGAGCATTTTTGTGGGCATGGGATATAAGGTTGTTGAAGGTCCCGAGGTTGAATATGATTACTATAATTTCGAGGCGCTGAACATCCCGCGCGACCACCCCGCCCGTGACACACAGGACACGTTTTATATCACCGATAATGTTTTGCTTCGCACCCAGACGTCCTCGGTACAGATACGGCATATGGAGAAAAACAAGCCTCCGATTAAGATTGTATCGCCGGGGCGCGTTTTCAGAAGCGATGAAATAGACGCCACCCACTCCCCTCTTTTCCACCAGATTGAAGGTCTCGTCGTGGATAAGGGCGTTACGATGGGCGATTTGAAGGGCACCCTCGAGGTGTTCGCGAAACGCTTGTACGGCGAGCAGGCGCGCGCGCGCTTCCGCCCGCATCACTTCCAGTTCACCGAGCCCTCCGCCGAAATGGATATTATGTGCTTTAACTGCCAGGGCAAGGGCTGCCGTCTGTGCAAGAACGAGGGCTGGATTGAGGTTCTGGGCGCGGGGCTTGTGCACCCGAAGGTGCTCGAAATCTGCGGCATCGACCCGGATGTATACAGCGGCTTCGCGTTCGGCATCGGCCTTGAGCGGATTACTATGAGAAGATACGGTATTAAGGATATAAGGCTGTTTTATGAGAACGATTTGCGTTTCCTAAAGCAGTTTCAGGGGGTAATGTAACATGGTTTTATCATATAAATGGCTGTCCGAATTCGTTAATATAGACGTCTCCCCCGAGGAATTCGCGGATAGTATGACAATGTCCGGCTCAAAAGTCGAGGCGGTGCATGAGCTCGGCGGCGAAATACAAAACGTCGTGGTCGGAAAAATCGAATCCGTCGCGAAGCACCCGAACGCGGATAAGCTTTCGGTCTGCATGATTGACGTCGGGAACAATACCGTTCAGGTTGTCACCGGAGCCACGAATGTAAAAGCCGGCGATTCTGTGCCTGTCGCGCTTGACGGTTCAACACTACCCGGCGGCGTTAAAATCAACGCGGGAAAGCTCCGCGGTATTGATTCATTCGGTATGCTCTGCTCGATAAATGAGCTCGGCCTTACTAAAAATAACCTGCCGGACGCTGATGAGGACGGCATTCTGATTTTAGACGGTGAAGCAAAGCCCGGCACGGATATCAGAACAATACTTGGTCTTGACGATATCGCGTTTGAGTTTGAAATAACCTCAAACCGTCCGGACTGCATGAGCGTAATCGGTCTTGCCCGCGAAGCCGCGGCAACCTTCGGAAAAGAGTTTAAAGCTCATACGCCCGAGGTCCGTGAAAGCGATGAGCCTGCAGAGAATCACCTGTCTGTCAGTGTGGAGGACCCGGATTTATGTCCGCGCTACACCGCGCGCATGGTATGTGACGTTAAAATCGAACCCTCTCCGAAATGGATGCGCGAGCGGCTGCACGCCTCGGGAATCCGGCCTATCAATAATATAGTCGATATAACAAACTATGTTATGCTCGAGTACGGTCAGCCGATGCACGCGTTTGATTACAGGCTGCTCGGCGCCGGAAGAATCGTCGTGCGCCGCGCAAAGGACGGCGAAAAAATCACTACCATCGATGAACGCGAGCATACTTTAAACAAAGACATGCTTGTGATTGCCGACGAAAGCCTGCCTGTCGCGGTCGCGGGTGTTATGGGCGGCTCCAACAGCGAAATCGGCGAAGACACGAACACCGTGGTTTTCGAGTCCGCCTGCTTTAAAGCGGCGAGTGTCAGAAATACCTCGCGTGCGCTGGGGCTTCGCACAGACTCCTCCGCGCGTTTTGAAAAGGGTCTTGACGCCGAAAACGCGCTGCCGGCCCTTGAACGCGCTTGCGAGCTTGTTGAATCGCTCGGCGCCGGGCGCGTGCTTAAAGGCGTTATCGACGTTAAATCATATACGTACTCAGAGCGTGTTATTCCGTTTGACCCGAAGCGTATAAACGCGCTTCTCGGAACCGATATCGATTCCGAAAAGATGAAGGAAATCCTTAAGCCTCTCGGTTTTTCGTTCGGTGACGGGATAATCGGAATACCCTCATTCAGGGCGGATATCGAATGCACAGCGGATATCGCCGAGGAGGTCGCGAGGCTTTACGGGTATAATAATATCGAATCCACACCGCTGCGCGGCGAGAATACGCAGGGCGGCTATGATAAAAACAGGCTTTTTGAAAAATCCATAGGCGCGACAAGCCGGGCGCTCGGATTTTCCGAATGCTTCACCTATTCTTTTATAAACCCCGCCTTTTATGACAGGCTTATGCTGCCCGAGGGCTCAAATCTCAGAAAGTATATTTCGATTCGAAACCCGCTGGGTGACGAGACAAGCGCCATGCGCACAACGCTTATCCCCTCGATGCTCGAGGTTATCTCCAAAAACATAAGCAGCAGGAACATGACGGCAAGGTTTTATGAGCTCGGAAGAGTATATCTGCCGAAGTTGAGCCCCGACGGAGAGGCCGACTTAAACCGTCTCCCGGACGAGAACGCCATGTATATCCTCGGCTCTTACGGCAAGGGAAACGACTTTTACACGCTTAAAGGCGCGCTTGAAACGCTTTTTAAAACGCTGCTTATCGCGGACGTCGAGTTCGAGCCGGCTTCTCACCTTCCCTATCATCCCGGGCGCTGCGCGAAAATCTCCTCGGGTGATTTAACGCTCGGCGTTATCGGTGAAATTCACCCGAAGGTGCTGTCGTGCTTTGATATCGACATACCGGTTTATTTGGCCGACCTTTCGGTCGAAGCGTTGATGAACGCGGTGCAGCCCGAGCTTGAATACAAGCCGCTTCCTAAATTCCCGGCAATCACGCGCGACATCGCGTTGGTATGCGATATAAATCTTCCGGTTTCAAGGCTTGAAAAGTGCATACGTTCATGCTCTACGGGCATTCTGGAGGATATCGTGCTTTTCGACGTATATACGGGCGGTCAGGTGGAAAAGGACAAAAAGAGCGTCGCGTTCTCGCTTACGCTCCGCTCCCCGGACCACACGCTGCGCGACGACGAGGCGGACGCGTTTATTAATAAAGCGCTTCTGGCGCTGAAAGATAGTTACGGGGCGTTATTACGCGAATAAATCCCGTTTTTTTCCGCCGTTGTATTTACATGACGGTGAAAATGTATTATCATAGTAGTGTATTACTTTTGTAAGGGGGTTAAAGTATGCTTGACAATACGCGCAAGTTCGTCCTTAAGGATGACAACGACAACGAAATGAAGTATATTTTGACCGAAATTTACGACGCGCTCAAGAGCAAGGGCTATAATCCGATAAGCCAGATTGTCGGATATATCCTTTCCGAAGACCCGACTTACATTACAAACCACAACAACGCGAGAAGCCTTATCCGTAAAATCGACCGTGACGAGCTTCTGCATGAGCTTGTCCGCCACTATCTGTCGGAGTAGAGTTTAAATGACATATCGTGAGTTGGGCAAAACGCGGCTTAAGGTCTCGCGGCTATGCTTCGGCGCATTGACCATGGGTCCGCTTCAGGCAAATCTATTACCGGAACGCGGCGGCGAACTGATAGAACATGCTTTCGCGCGCGGTATCAATTTTGTTGATACCGCGCAATTTTATCAATCCTACCGCCATATCGGGCACGGCCTTAAAAAAGCCGGCGGCGATATGATAGTATGCTCGAAAACCTACGCCTACACGCGTGAGCAGGCACTCGAAGCGGTGGATGAGGCGCGGCGGCTGCTTGACCGTGACGTAATAGAGATATTTCTTTTGCACGAGCAGGAAAGCGAATTTACGTTTAAAGGACATATGCAGGCGCTCGAAGCCCTTTACGGTTTAAAAAGCAGGGGCGTAATCCGCGCCGTGGGCGCGTCCACTCACCATATAGCGGCGGTAAAAGCCGCGACAGCCCTCGGCCTTGACGTGATACACCCGCTTATCAACATAAAGGGGCTCGGCATAGTTGACGGGACACGCGAGGAGATGGAAGCCGCGCTATACAGCGCGCACAACGCGGGCATCGGTATATACACAATGAAGGCTCTCGGCGGCGGCAACCTGTTTTCAAGCGCGGACGAATGCTTTAAATACGTATTATCCCTGCCGTTTGCGGACAGTATTGCGGTTGGCATGCAGTCTGTCGAGGAAATCGACGCGAACGTTAACTATTTTGAAAACCTCAGATTCGATGAAGCCGATATTGCCCGGCTAAATAATAAAAAACGCAGGATTCTCGTTGAGGATTGGTGCACGGGCTGCGGAAACTGCCGCGCCGCCTGCGGACAGAACGCGATGAGGTTAGATGGCGGCCGCGCGGTGTGCGACCCGGCGGCGTGTATTCTCTGCGGGTACTGCAGCGGGCATTGCCCGATGTGGGCGATAAAAATAATTTGACAGTTTATCGGCAATCTGTTACTATTTTATCAGGTTGTTTGAATTATTTGGGAGGAACAATAATGTCAACACCAAAAAAGAAAAAAAGCGATGCCCTCACCTATAAGGGCAAAAACTTTTCACGCAAAGATAAAATTTTATATTACGGCAGTATGGCGGATAAATATATAATCATGCTTCAGATTCTCGAACAAAAAACCTTCGATGATTTTGAAACCGCTACGCGTGTATCCGTTCAGCTCCAGCTTACCGACCCT
>JAAYXM010000159.1 GCA_012515925.1 Clostridiales bacterium | reverse complement strand
TAACCTGTCCGATGAAATACGCGCGCTTATAAACGAGAAGCTGTCATATTCGATGCGCCGCGCTAATTCCTTATTGTTTAAGGGTTCGGGCTTCGGCTTAAGCGAGCTCGGCGATATCTCGGAAATAGAAATGCTTTCTCCCGAAGCGCTGTATAAGCATTATAATTATCTTTTATCAAACGCTCCGATTGAAGTTTTCTTCTGCGGAAACTACGGCTTCGATACCGTTAAAGAAGCGCTGCTTTCGGCGTTGTCGAAGCTTCCGTTAAGCCGGCGCACCGGTGTTTCCGTCTCAATTCCGGATGATACTTTGATTTCCAGTCGGGACGTTACGGAATATCTGGATATGAATCAGGCGGTTATGATTGTCGCGTTAAAAGCCGGCAACGAGCGGAACTATACGGCGCTTCAGGTGTTAAGCGCCGTGCTCGGGGGCGGCACGTCTTCAAAACTCTTCGAAAACGTTCGCGAGCGCGCTTCCCTTTGCTATTACACGGGCACACAGTTTGACAGGTTTTCGAATACTGTTTTCATATACTGCGGAATAGACCCCGCGAATATCGAGAAAACAAGCCGGGCGCTTATGCGTCAGTTTAACGCGTGCGCCGACGGCGAAATAACCGAGGATGAGCTTGGAAACGCGAAAAAATACCTGATTGAACAGCTTAAAACCACGGATGATTCCCCTGTTTTGCTCGAAAACTACTGGATTCGCGAAAACGCCGCCGAAACCGGGCTTTCGCCCGCGGAAACGGCAAATGAATTAAGCCGGATTACGTTGCGGGATGTAGTCGGGGCCGCGAACTCACTGTCGAAAGCGATTACGTATACATTGACCGGAAAGGTGGACAGCACAAGTGAAAAAAGACTATTACCGTAAGCTCGACGAAAAGGTAATATCCCATAACTCGGCAAACGGCCTTAATACGTTCGTATTCCCCAAAAAAGGCTTCCACCGTTCATATGCTATGCTTGCGGTCAATTACGGCTCGATTGACTCGGAGTTCAGGACCGGCACCGAGAGCTTTGTTCCGCCTAAAGGCGTCGCTCATTTTTTAGAGCATAAGGTATTCGAGCAGCCGGACGGCGGCAACGCTCTTCAGATATTCGCGCGCCACGGAGCCACGCCGAACGCGTTTACAAGCAAAAGCATGACGTGTTACTTTTTTTCGTGCACCGAAGGGTTTTATCAGAATCTCGAGGTGCTGCTCAACTTCGTGACTACGCCGTATTTTACCGCAGAAAACGTCAAAAAGGAGCAGGGCATTATTTCCGAGGAAATAAAAATGGTAAACGACAAGCCGGGCTGGCGCGTCTTTGAAAATCTTATGTCCTGCCTTTATTCGGTATACCCCGCGCGTGATTCGATTATAGGCACTAAGGAAAGCATAACGCGGATAGACCGCGATACCCTGTTTAAGTGCTACAACACGTTTTATATACCCTCAAACATGGTATTGGTGACCGCTGGCGATATCGAGGCGGAAAAGGTTATTTCCGCCGCCGAAAGCATTTTGCCTAAAGACTACCGCAAGCCACCCGAGCGGTTTTACGGCTATGAGCCCGCGGACACGAAGGAGAAATACATCGAAAAGCAGATGCAGACCCCTCTGCCCGTATTCTCCCTCGGCTACCGGAGAATGTGCGAAACCTCCGGGGCGGAGGGTATGCGCGCCCGTGCCGTATGGGAGCTTGCCGCCGAAATAATAGCCGGCAATTCTTCACCGCTTTATTCCTCGTTGTATTTAAGGGGGCTTATCAACAGCAACTTCGGCGCGGGCATAATGACATTCCCGGGCAGCTTCTGCATGATGTTTTCGGGCGAAAGCCGCGACCCGCAAAAGGTTTATGAGGAGATTTCCGCGTTTGCCGCAAAGCAAAGCTTAAGCATTGACGAATCATACTTTAACCGTATTAAAAAATCATATTACGGCATGACGCTCCGTAATCTCGACATGTTCGACGCTCTTTGCCGCGAACAGGTCTCGTGCTGTTTTGACGGGTATATGTATTATGATTTTATTAACGAAATTGAAAATATCGAAATCCGTGATATAATAGAATGTATTAATCTCGCGATATCGGATGACAACATGGCGCTTTCCGTAATTTCGCCAAATAAGGAAGCATAGCATATGAAACAGGTGTCCTTCCCCGGCCTCGGCTTAAGCTTTGATTTAAACCCGGTTGCTTTTTATCTGTTCCCGGGAAAACCGATATACTGGTACGCTATAATCATAGCGACCGGTTTTCTGCTTGCCTGCTATTACGCGATGCGCCGGGCCGACAAGCTCGAAACCGAAAAAGACGATATTCTCGACGCGCTTGTCTGGGTATTTCCGGCGTCTGTTATCTGTGCGAGAATATATTATGTTATATTTAATTTTGATTTGTACATAGATAACCCGGTGAGCATGCTTTATATCTGGGAGGGCGGTATCGCGATTTACGGCGCGGTTATCGGCGCTGTTCTGGCATTGGCCGTCTATTGCAAAATCCGCCGCAAAAGCCTTCCGCGTCTTCTGGATATCGCGGCTCTCGGGCTTCTTGTCGGGCAATGCGTCGGGCGCTGGGGCAACTTCGTAAACGGCGAGGCGTACGGCTCCCCTACAAGTCTGCCCTGGCGTATGGTTATATACGATTACGCCACGCTGACGCGCGTCGTCGCGCATCCGACTTTTTTATATGAATCGCTTTGGAATCTATTGGGGTTCATATTGCTGCATCTGAGGTCAAAACACAGACGCTTCGCGGGCGAGCTGTTTTTATTGTATGTAGCATGGTACGGCTTCGGCAGAAGCATTATCGAAGGCTTGCGCACGGACAGCCTGTATTTGTTCAATACCGGAATCCGCGTATCACAGCTCGTGGGCGCGATTTCGAGCATTGTTTCGCTTATCGTACTGTGTTATTTTTATAAAAAGAATAAAACAAGCGTGGAGGATGAATACAATGCCGGCACAGATAATTGACGGAAGAGCGCTATCAAAAAAAATCCGCCAGAGAATCACTGAAGAATCATCAGTACTTAAAGAAAAGGGCATAATACCCGGACTCGCCGTTATCCTCATAGGAGATGACCCGGCAAGCCATACTTATGTCAACAACAAGAAAAAGGCATGTGAGGAATGCGGGTTTTACAGCGAAATCTATAAGCTGCCCGAAAGCACCCCCGAAGCCGATGTTTTAGAGCTTATCGAAGTATTGAAATCACGTAAGGAAATAAACGGTATTCTTGTCCAAAGCCCGTTTCCCAAGCATATAAGCGAGAAAAAAATTCTGCTCGCCATACCGCCCGAAAAGGACGTTGACGCTTTTCACCCGCAGAACGTGGGCGCGATAGTAGCCGGGGATTTTGATTTTGTACCGTGTACACCCGCGGGCGTTATGGAAATGCTTAATGAGTACAACATAGAGGTTTCCGGTAAGCACGCCGTTGTCATCGGCCGCTCGAATATCGTCGGAAAGCCTATGTCAATACTGCTGCTCCATAAGCACGCGACAGTTACAATCTGCCATTCAAGAACGAAGTATTTAGCGGATATTACGAGACAGGCGGATATACTTGTCGCGGCGGTTGGGCGGCTGGGATTTGTAACGGCCGATATGGTAAAGCCGGGCGCCGTCGTAATCGACGTCGGCATGAACAGAAAAGAAGACGGAAAGCTCGCGGGCGATGTGGATTTTAACGGCGTAAGCGAAATCGCGGCATATATTACTCCCGTCCCGGGCGGTGTCGGTCTCATGACGGTAGCAATGCTTTTGCAGAACACACTGCGCGCCGCGTGTATCCAGAATAACATTGTACTATAAACATATATAGACATTGCTTTCCTCCCCCATCGGGGAAAAATCCAGAAAGATAGTTTTGTAATCCTCCCCCCTCGGGGAGGATTACATTAAGAAAGTTTTATTGACTCCAAACTGACGCGTGTTTGCTCCACCTCGGGGAAAGTTATACATCAAAAACCGATTGACTGCTGAATACGCGATTATCCTCCCCCCTCGGGGGAGAATAATATTAAAAATTTCTGATTGACAGCATATACTTAATATGCTATCATATTTTATGTAAAGCTTAATTACTTTACAAGGAGGCCGGGTTATGAGAAACATATCGCTTGAAATGACAATACTGTTTGACTTCTACGGCGATATTCTTACCGATAAACAGCGCGAGCTGTTTGATTTGTATTATAACGAGGATTTGTCCCTCGCCGAGATTTCCGAACATATGGGAATCTCCCGTCAGGGCGTGCGTGACGGAATTGTCCGCGCCGAGGAAATTCTTAATAAGCTTGAAAGCAAGCTCGGCCTCGCCGCGAAATACGGAAAAATATCCGACGATGTTTCGGCTATAACCGAGGCCGCCGAAAAAATCAAGGACTTAAACGACGTCAACTACAGAAACACGGACCTTGACGAGTATGTGAATACCATACTGTCCCGTGTTTCTTCCCTGTCCGAATAAAATATATTGATTACGGAGTAGCATCATGGCTTTTGAGGGTCTTACCGAAAAACTGTCCGCCGCGTTTAAGAAGCTTCGCTCCAAGGGCAGGCTCAATGATAAGGACATTAAGGAGGCAATGCGTGAAATACGTATTGCGCTGCTCGAGGCGGACGTTAATTATAAAGTAGTACGGGATTTCGTCTCAAAGGTATCCGAACGCGCCGTGGGCGCCGAGGTTCTGGAAGGATTGAATCCCGCCCAGCAGATTGTCAAAATCGTAAACGACGAGCTTTGC
>JAAYXM010000158.1 GCA_012515925.1 Clostridiales bacterium | reverse complement strand
TATTTTACAGAACAGCTCTTCCCTGATTCTTACCAGCGCTTTCTGGGATACTCCAATCATGACTTTCTGCTGCAGATATGTACATATGACTCCGACAATATAAATGCAGGCCATAATCATGATACCCATCGCGAGTTTATTCAGCTTTTCTTGCGCCGATTGCTCCGGCGATACAAGATTATTGATAATCGGCCGCAGCATATAGCTGCCGCCCAGAGCGGACAGGTTGCCGCCTAATATACAGATAAAAACAAGCAGAAGCCTGGCCTTGTCCCGCCCGATATAGGCAAGCAGCCTGTTTATGGTCGCGGAAATGTTTTTCGGTTTTCTGCCCGTCATTACGGCGCGCGGTCCTCCGGGTCTTCCGACGCCGGGTCTTTTCACTCCAGCGGGCGCGTTTATGCTTTTGCTTTCGTATCTGCGCAGCAGCGTTTCTTTTCGCTCGGTACTTAATCTGCTCATGACGCGGTCTCCTTCTTATCCGTCTGCGAATAATAGATTTCGGTATAAGCGTCACAGCTTTGCATTAATTCCGAGTGATTACCCATACCGACAATCCTTCCGTCATCCAAGACTATAATTCTATCCGCGTCAATTACCGAAGAAATCCTTTGCGCGATGATTATCTTCGTTGTTTTCTTCAGATTGTTTTTAAAGCATTCCCTGATTTTCGCCTCCGTCGCGGTATCGACCGCGCTTGTGCTGTCGTCGAGAATCAGGATTTTAGGCTTTTTCAAAAGTGTCCTGGCGATACAGAGCCGCTGCTTTTGTCCGCCGGACACGTTTACGCCGCCCTGTCCGAGTTCGGTATTATACCCTTTCTCCAACATGGAGATAAATCCGTGTGCCTGCGCGCTTTCGGCATACCGGGTTATTTCATCGGTGTCCGCGTCATTGTTTCCCCATTTTAGGTTTTCTTCAATCGTACCTGAAAAAAGCACGTTTTTCTGGAGCACAATTCCTACTCCGTTACGAAGGTTCTCCAGTGAATAGTCCTTCACATTCACGCCGTCGACCAGTACTTCGCCCCGGTCGGCGTCATACAATCTGGGAATAAGCTGTACAAGGCTTGATTTGCCGCTTCCGGTTGAACCGATAATCCCGACCGTTTCGCCCGGGTTTATCACAAGGCTGATATTCTCCAAAACCCACTTTTCATTGTTTTTATAGTATTTAAAATAAACACCTTTATACTCGATTTTGCCGTATCGGACGGAAGCATCCTTATGCCGGGATTTCTCGTCGGTCAGGTCGATTTCTGTATTTAAGACCTCATTAACGCGTTTTGCGGACGCGAGCGTTCTGGAGCTGTTTAAAACAATGAAGGAAACCATCATCAGCGACATCAGAATCTGCACAATATAGTTTACAAACGCGGACAGAACACCCGTAGACATGCTGCCCGCGACAATCTGATTCCCTCCGAACCATACCACGGCCAACGTCGTTATATTCATCGCTATTGTCATGACCGGCATGGTAAATATCACAACATTCAACGCGTTTACCGTGCTGTCCTTTAAGTCGGTATTCGCTTTTTTGAACTTATCCTCTTCATGTTTTTCTCTCACAAAGGATTTTACAACCCTGATGTTAGTCAGGTTCTCCTGAGTGGTCATATTCAGCGCGTCAAGCTTCTTCTGCATGGCAGTGAACCTGGGAAAAGCGGCCTTCATAATGACATAGATTGCGTACGATAACAAGGGCAACACGCAAAGGATTACCAGCGCGAGCCCCGGATTTAACACAAAAGCCATTATAAGCGCGCCGATAAGCATGCCGGGCGACCTTAACGCCATTCGGAGAAGCATCTGAATCATGTTCTGTATCTGCGTGATATCGTTCGTTAACCGGGTAATCAATGAGCCGGTATTATACCTGTCTATATTGTTAAACGAAAACCCCTGGATTTTATTAAACAAATCCTTTCTCAGATCGTTTGAAAACCCGGTGGACGCCTTTATTGCAAAATAGGCTCCGCCGACGCCGCCCATCATCATTATCAGCGCCGTAACAACCATGATTATACCCATTGCCGCTATAAAAGGAATACCTCTGCCGCCGTTAATTCCGTTATCGATTATTTTGCTTAACAGAAACGGCATAAACACTTCGCCTATGACCTCTACAATCATAAAAACCGGCCCTATAATAAACGCGGATAAATAGGGCTTTACATATTTCCAATACTGTTTCATCGTGTTATTTCCCATCATTTTCAGGTTTGATTTCGGCTTCCATACCGGCCAGATTCATATTCAGCTTATGCAGCAGAACCGACAAGGTATTTTTTTCTTCATTCGTAAATCCCTTGAAAACCTTTTGGTCCGCCGAAGCGAAAATCTGTTTACTCTGTTTTACAACCTTGTTTCCTTTTTCCGTAATGGTAATATTATTAATCCGGTTATCCTCTTCAACCATTACTCTTTTTATATACCCTCTCTTTTCGAGCTTTTTTAAGGATACCGCCACCGTTGCCGCGGAAACATCCATTGACACGGCGATATCGTTCTGCGAAGCATTCGGATTTTTGGAAATTTCCATTAACAACCGATGCTGTGCCTGGTAGACGCCGGTTTCGTCCAGATAATTCTGCATGATTTTCCTGTACTTAATCGCGAAATTAATTAACTGAATAATTATTTCCTTATTACTGATTTCATTCGCAACAGTATCCATTTTTCAGTTCTCACCGCCTTATAATAATGTCTCCGTTAACCTGTTAATAATTATGATATTAATTATTAGCTAACTAATTATACCATCTTTTCAACCAATGTCAACTATACGGCAAAGATGCTGCAAATCAGGCTGAAACGAGAAAATACTTGCAATAATCTGCAAGTATTTTCTCAAACAATACATAT
>JAAYXM010000157.1 GCA_012515925.1 Clostridiales bacterium | reverse complement strand
TGAAATCGATAAAACTGCTCATCTGAGCGCGGAACCTCTCCGCGTTTTGTTGTATCTGCTCAAAGGACAGCATTTTTCTCATATCCGTTTTGCCCGTAGGGTCGCCCACAAGTGTTGTGGCGCCGCCGAGCAGGGCTATTGGCCTGTGCCCCGCGAGCTGCAGCCTTTTCATAACGGTCAGAACAAGAAAATGCCCCACCGTAAGACTGTCAGCCGTGGGGTCGAAGCCCGCGTAAAATGTAACGCGTTCCTCATCGAGCAGACGTTTTATCTCTTCCTCGTCCGTTACCTGCGCGATAAGACCGCGTTGTTTTAATTCATCATAGACCGACATATATCTTCTCCCTTTCGCCTTATCGGCATTGTATCTTAAACTTCCGCGCGTTTAAAAGCAGCTCCCGCGCGTTATTGAGCGTTGTCTCCGTGATTTTCGCGCCGCCCGTGATTCGGGCGAGCTCGTCAACCCTGCCGTCCTCGTCAAGGCTCGCGACCTGTGTATAGGTCCTTCCGTTTATTTCGGTTTTCGATATTTTAAAATGAACATCCGCCATCGAGGATATCTGCGCGAGGTGCGTAACGCACATAATCTGCTTGTTTCCGGACAGCATATAAAGCTTTTCCGCGATCCTCTGGGCTGCCCTGCCGCTGATACCCGAGTCAATCTCGTCGAATATGAGCGTGTCGACCATATCATGCCCGGCGAGCACATTTTTAACGGAGAGCATGATTCGCGAAAGCTCCCCGCCCGAGGCAATCTTGATAAGCGGCTTTAAAGGCTCGCCCGAGTTTGTGGATATTAAAAAGTGTATATCATCGGCGCCGCGTATGTCAAGGCTTTCGCGCCGGTTTACCTCGACGGAGAACCTGACTTTTTCCATGTCAAGCTGTTTTAACTCCTCCGAAACACGCGTCTCAAAGGCTTTTGCCGCCGATACCCGAAGCTTGTACAGCTTTTCGGCGAGAAAAGCCGCTTTTTTATTAAGCTCTTCTATTTCCGCGCCGAGACTCCTGATTTTCTCGTCGGAAAGCTCGATTGATTTCAGCTCGTCTTTCGCCTTTTTAAGATATTCGAGTATTTCTTCGGCGGTCGCGCCGTATTTCCTCTTTAGTCTTTGTATTAAATCAAAGCGCGATTCTATATAATCGATTTCCTGAGGTGAAAACTCTGACGTTTCAAGCAGGCTTCTTATTTCCTCCGTAATATCCGAGCATATGTAGCCGAGCTCCTTTACGCGCTCATATAGTTTCTGGATGCTTTCGGCCGCGAACGTTATACCGCTTAAGGAATTTGCCGCCTCGGATATCGCGTCCTTCGCGCCGGCGTTTGTCTCGTCGCCGGAAAACAGCGAATATGCGTAGTTTAACGAGTCAAGCACGCGCGCCTGGTTCTGCAGCATTTTTCTTTTCCCGGCTATTTCGGAATCCTCACCGGGCTTAATGCTCGCCTGCTCTATTTCGTTAATCTCGAAACTCAACATCGATATCCTGCGCTCTTTTTCCGCTTCGTTTAAGTCGAGCGCGTTCAACTCGCGTTTTTTTTCGTTTAAAAGCGAAAATACCTGCCTGTATTCCCCGTAAGTCCCGCTAAACTCGTCTGAAGCGGAAAACTTATCGATAAAATCGGCATGGCTTCCCGTATCCAGCAGAAGCTTGTCGTCATGCTGGCCGTGTATGTTCAGCAGCGCCGTGCCGAGCTCTTTTAACATCGCGACGGTTATCGGCCGGCCGTTAACGCGGCACGCGCTTTTGCCGTCGGCATAGATTTCCCTCTGAATGATAAGCTCGTCACCGTCGTCGCTAAGTCCGTTTTCCGAAAGCCACGCCGAGCATTCCTCGCGGATATCGTAAAAGACCGCGACTACGACGGCCTTGTTTTCGCCCGTTCTAACCAGCTCGCGGCTTGTGCGCTCGCCCAGAACGGTTCCGAGCGCGTCTATGATTATGGATTTTCCGGCTCCGGTCTCGCCCGTCAATACGTTAAAGCCGCGCCCGAATTCGATATCGCAGCGTTCGATAACCGCAATGTTTTCGATATGAAGCAGCTTCAGCATTAAAACACAACACCTCTACCTCTAATCAAGCATACGTTGAAGCTTCTGACAGAAACTCTCGGCGGATTCTATATCGCGCAACACCAGAAAGCCCGTATCGTCACCGGCTATCGTTCCGACGATTTCGGCTATATGCATGTTGTCAAGCGCGGAGCAGGCCGCGGAAGCAAGCCCCGGCATGGTTTTTATAACGACGATGTTCATCGCGCTGTCAAAGGATAAGACGCCCTCTTTGAATATATTGCGAAGCCTTCCCAAAAAGCCCGACTCGGTACGGTCGGCAGCGGCTGCCGTATATTTTATTCTGCCGTTCACCATGGTTTTAACGAGCCTGAGCTCCTTTATATCACGTGATACGGTTGCCTGGGTCGTATTGAACCCGAGCTTGTTTAAATGCTCCGTAAGCTCCTGCTGCGTGCCGATATCGTACTGCCCGATAAGCTTCAGTATCGTTGACTGGCGCCTGACCTTCATCTGTCGTCAAACCTCCGATCCGTGAGCTTTTCGCAGAGAATATCATAGAAGTTTAAATTTTTCACCTTAATAAGCCTTGTCACATAACCGGAACGCCTGATAATAATCTTGTCTTTATAACGAAGCCCGACGTTTTCCTCGCCGTCAACGCTCGCGCCGATTGCGCCCTCTTTATCGGTAAGCGCGTGGATATAGACAACTCGCTTTGATGAAAGCACAATGGGCTTTGCCGACAGCGAATGCGTGCATACGGGAGTAATCGTGATGCTCTCCGACAACGGGTCGACAATGGGTCCGCCCGCGGACATGGAATACGCGGTAGAGCCTGTGGGTGACGCGATAATAACCCCGTCGCCGCTGTAATGGGAGATGAAATTCCCGTCCATATATATGTCCAGATCTATCATGTTGGTAATACCGGTTTTTGAAATAACTAAATCGTTTAAGCCGAGGTTCCGGTATACTGACTTATTGTCGCGCAGAATATCGACTTCAAGCATCAGCCGCTCCTCGACCGTATAATCGCCTTCGATTATTTTACCGAGCAAGTCGAGCTCGTTTGACTCAAGCTCGGCCATATACCCGACTCTTCCGATATTTATGCCGAGTATGGGGATATTGTGGTAAGCCGCGTGCTTTGCGGTATGAAGAATAGAACCGTCCCCGCCGAGGGCGATAATCATGTCCGAGTCTTTTATCGCGTCGTTAAACGGGCAAAGTATAATCTCCTTGTCCTCAAAACTATAGTCGCAGTTTGAGACAAAGACTTTAACACCGTATTCCCTGAGCAGCAGAGCGGTTTTTTTTGTGCACTCAAAGCCGATATCCCGTTTCGGGTTCGGATGAAGCAGAACTTTTTCCATATTCCTCTAACCTTTCAAGTCGCAATGTGCCTCGCTTACAACTTTTTCGATATCAATAACGCTGTCGGTATCCGGATTGCAGGACAGATGACCTAAAAACTCGATGTTTCCGTTGGGTCCCGTAATCGGAGAATGGGTAATACCCAAAACCGAAAAGCCCGCCGCGCACGCGTGTTCGAGAAAGCTCTTAAGCACCTCGGCATGAACCGCGCCGTCGCGCACGACACCTTTCTTCCCGACCTTTTCGCGCCCCGCCTCAAACTGCGGCTTAATAAGGCAAACCGAGGCGCCGTCACCTGACATAAGACTCCGGATGGGCGGCAGCACAAGCTTCAAAGAAATAAAGGATACGTCCACAACGGCTATATCTATGATATCCGGGATTTGCGCGCGGGTAATATATCTGATGTTCGTGCGCTCAAGGCATACTACCTTCGGATTGGTCCGAATCGACCAGTCAAGCTGACCGTAACCCACATCAACGGCGTAAAGCTTTTCGACACCGCGTTTAAGCAGGCAATCCGAAAATCCGCCTGTGGAGGCGCCCGCGTCAAGAGCGGTTTTACCGGAAACGTCGATACTGAAGAAATCCAGTGCTTTTTTAAGCTTTAATCCGCCGCGGCTCACAAACTCTGACCCGCCGCGCACCTCAACGCTGTCGCCGTCCTTAACCGTGACCCCGGTCTTGTCGGCGCGCTGTGAGTTTATATAAACATTTCCGCTCATTATAACGGCCTTCGCCTTTTCGCGGCTTTCGGCAAGCCCCGACTCCGCGAGATAAACATCAAGACGCTTTTTTTCGCTCAATCCTTAAGCTCCTTCGCAATACTGCCGTAAATGCCGTACGAGTCTATCCCGAGAAGCGAATAAAGCCTTGGCTGTTCGCCGCCGGGCGTAAAACCGTCACCGGTGTTAAGTAATTTAACTTTACACGCAATTCCGTCCTCAAATAATCGCGCCGATATTTTTTCGCCGATGCTCCCGGCTTTGACGCAATCCTCAACTACAATAAGCCGCCTTGTTTTCCGGACGGAATCCCTTATCTGCGAGATATCGAGCGGGTTTAACGAATTAAGCTTAATAATCTCGCAGCTTATACCGTCCTTCCCGGAAAGCTCCGCGGCTTCGATGACCTCGTTTATCATAATGCCGTAGCTTATAAGCGTAATATCCATGCCGTGCTTCAGCAGCGCGCTGCTTTCACGGTTAACGAAGGAATTGCCCTTGTACGCGCCCTCAGAGCCCCGGCTTTAGCGCACCGCCACGGGGCAGTCAAGCTCATGCATTGCGTAGCGCAGCATTTCGCGAAGCTCGAGATAGCTTGAGGGCGCGAGTATTCTGAAATTCGGGATATGCCCGAGATACGCGATA
>JAAYXM010000156.1 GCA_012515925.1 Clostridiales bacterium | reverse complement strand
GGAAAAAGGAATTAAGCTCAGAATTAATGCTGATATAATAAATAAACCCAAGGTTCTTGCGAGTTTTTTCCTTAATTTCATGTATTACCCACCTTAAAAGTATTTTTATACATTATATACCACCTATTAAACTAAATCAATCTATGCTTGATTTAGTTTATGGAATAAAAATTTTTCTGCCGCGCAATCAATGCACGGCAGTAGTTTATTGTGGGGATGAGAATATACATACGTATAAAAAGTGCGGGAAGAGCTTTCTCTTCCCGCACTGAAAGGTTTTTTTCTTATCTCTGAACGCGTCCCGATGCGTCGCCGCCCATAAGATTCTGGACTTCCTTTACGGAAACGCGGTTGAAGTCGCCGGAAATCGTGTGTTTCAGGCAGCTTGCCGCGACCGCGAAGTTTAACGCGTCCTCGTGGTTTTCATAGTTTAATAATCCGTAGATTATGCCCGCCGAGAACGAATCACCGCCGCCAACGCGGTCTACGATATCGGTTATCATGTATTTCTTGCTGTGGTAGAAGTTTTTGCGGTTATTGAAGCAGGCCGACCAGCCGTTCGTGTCCGCGCTCTTGCTCTCGCGCAGCGTAATGGCTATGCCCTTGAGGTTCGGGTAATCCGCCAGAACCTTTTCGGTAAGTCTCTTATAGACGTCGGTGTCAAGCTCGCCCTTTTCGACGTTGGCGTCCGCTTTAATGCCGAGGGACTTCTGACAGTCCTCCTCGTTCGCTATCGCGTAATCGACATATTTCGCAAGCTCGCACATGACTTCGGGAGCCGTTTTGCCGTATTTCCACAGGTTCTTTCTGTAGTTTAAATCGCATGAAACGGTAAGCCCCATCTCTTTAGCCGTCTTAACCGCTTCAAAGGACAAATCCGCGGCGCTCTGGCTCAAAGCCGGGGTAATACCCGTGATATGGAACCAGGTCGCGCCGTTGAACACGCTCTTCCAGTCGATGCTGCCGGGCTTGGCTTTGGCGATACAGGAATCCGCGCGGTCGTAGATAACCTTTGAGGGTCTCTGATTGGAGCCGGTTTCGAGGAAATATATACCCATGCGCCCGTTATCCTGAATTATTGACGAGGTGTCGACGCCGAACCTGCGAAGCTCGCCGATACAGGCGTTGCCGATATCGTTTGAGGGCAGGACGGACATATACGCCGTATCTAAGCCAAACTGCGCGAGGGATACCGCGACGTTCGCCTCGCCGCCGCCGAAGGTCGCTTCAAGAACCGGCGACTGGAAAAAGCGCTCGAACGCAGGGGGCTTAAGCCTGAGCATTATCTCACCGAAAGTAACAATACGTTGTTTCATTTATAATACACCTCTTAATTTTTATTATTTTGCCTGCAGCAAATGAATCGCGAACCCGCCGATTTCCTCAACCAGATACACGGCCACAAGCGAGCCGTCCGCGTTTTTCTTGGCGGACTCCCGGTTGATTTCGAAGCCGTTTCTCTCAAGGTACGCAATCGCGCGGTCGATGTTTCTGGTTTTAATCGCGATATGGCCGTTTTTGCCGAGCCCCATTGATTTATTGACCTCAATGCCGCTGCCCGCGAAGATTGAACTGTTGCCGACCTTGACCGGGAAGCCGAAAACCGCGGCGAAACGTTCGGCGGTCTTTAATGCCTGCCCCTCGTTTTCCTGGTTAATGCCGATATGCGCGAGCTCAAAGCCGATAACCTTCGAGACCGCTTCCTTAGTCAGGCGCGTAATCTCCTCGAAATTGCCGCTTTTAATAAGCATGTCCTTGACCATCCAGCTTCCGCCGCAGGCATGGACCTTATTGAACGCGAGATACGCGTCGATATTTTTCTCGTTTATGCCGCCGGTGGGTATGAATTTAACGCCGCCGTAAGGCGCGCTCATGGCTTTAATCGCGTCAATGCCGCCGCAGGTCTCGGCGGGGAAGAACTTTACAACCTCAAGCCCGAGCTCGAGCGCGGCTTCGATATCCGAAGGGTTGCTGCAGCCCGGGGTAATCGGAACATTCTTATCTATGCAGTGCTTAACGACCTTCGGGTTAAGCCCGGGCGAAACTATAAATTTCGCGCCCGCGGCAACCGCGCGGTCAACCTGCTCTGTGGTAAGTACGGTGCCGGCGCCTATAAGCATATCGGGGAAAGCAGCGGACATCTTTTTAATCGCGTCCTCGGCGGCAGCCGTGCGGAACGTAATCTCGGCAAGCGGCAGCCCGCCGTCGATAAGCGCCTTGCCGAGCGGTACGGCGTCCTCGGCGTTATCGATTTTGACGACCGGGACCACACCGAATGCACCGAGTTGTTTTAATACTTCATTCATGGCAATACATCCTTC
>JAAYXM010000155.1 GCA_012515925.1 Clostridiales bacterium | reverse complement strand
TTAGTTGCCGCTTAAACAGTATTTGACGGCCGTCGGACGCAAGCACGCCAGAACGGCAAATCTGCTATTTGCGTTAAACCGTGCAATATGGTATTATTATAGAAAAATTAACTTGGAGGATGCTATGATTAAAACCGGTTTGGTATCGGTAACGTTTCGGCAGAAAACGCCGGAGGAAATAATCGAGGTTTGCGAAAGAGCGAACCTTTCGGCAATCGAATGGGGCAGCGACGTACATGTCCCCGCTGGGGATACCGAGCTTGCGAAAGCCATAGGTGAAAAAACCCGCGGCGCGGGCCTCGAAGTCGCGTCATACGGCTCCTATTACAGGCTCGGCGAGGGCGAGGATTTCGAAAAATACATAACCTCCGCCGTCGCGCTCGGCGCCCCGAACATCAGGGTATGGGCGGGCATAATCGGCACGAAGGACGCGACGGACGGCGATTGGAAGAGGATTTCCGAAGACGCTGTTAGAATCTCGCGTCTCGCGGCGGAAAAAGGCCTGACGGTTTCCCTCGAATATCACGCCAACACGTTGACGGACACCGTCGATTCCACGCTGCGCCTGCTTACGCTTGTTCCGGATAAGAACTTTTACACCTATTGGCAGCCGCCGTTTACCGTGGCGCCCGAGGCGCAGCTGCCCGAGCTTAAAAAGCTGCTTGACAGCGGCCGTCTGTCAAACGTCCATGTCTACGAGCGAGACAGCAAGGGCTTTAAGCGGCTGCTTGTTGAAGGCGAGTCTGCCTGGCGCGGCTACCTTAAGGCGTTAAACGCTGACGGGGCCGACCGCTTTGCGCTGCTTGAATTCGTAATGGATGACGATGACGAAGTGCTTATAAAAGACGCGGCGCTTTTAAACAGGCTGATAAATGAGATAGCCGGATAACGTTATTCTCTCAAAAGGGGCAGATCGATATGTCGATACCTCCCGTCCCGGAAAAGCATATCGGAATACCCGTATACCGCATGGTGGACAATAAAAACGGGGACTTGCCGATTTATATAAGGACCTTTAGCATGGGAAAGGCTACGTACGTGCTGCACTGCCACGAGCCGATACAGGTTAACTATGTGCTGCGCGGCAGTCCCGTACATATAATCAATAACACCGCCTATAAACTGGTCAAGGGGGATATATTCATAATCCCGCCCTATGTGCCGCATAAGCTTGAAAACAACAGCGACTCGCAAAGCGAGATGATTGAGCTCGAGTTTCTGCCCGAGTTTATTTTCGGAAACCGCGCGACAATCGAGAATATCAAGTCAATATTCGACTTCGCTTACATCGAGCCGTTTCTTGTCAGCGAATGCGAGGTCAAGCCGCGGCTTAATCTTACGGGCAAGGCGCAGGCGGATGTGGAGGCCATGTTCTTTAACCTGCTTGACGAGTACCGCGAGAAAAAAAGCAACTTTCTGCTCGCTATGAAGGCTATTGTTTTAAACCTGCTTGTCTACGCGGGCAGGTGCTTTGAGCAGGATATCAAAGACAGCGAATCAAAGCAGGTTTTCGACAGGCACCGCGAGGCGATTACCAACGCCATAGATTATATTGACAAAACCTATACCGAGGATCTGACAATCGAGGCGGCGTCAAGGGTGGCCATGCTGTCCCAGTCATATTTCAGCTATTTGTTCAAAACAATGACCGGAAAGACCTTTACGGAGTATTTAAACGAAATGCGCATACTTCACGCGATGCAGCTTTTAAAGGAGACAGGCAAGCGCATTGTGGACATATGCTTTGAGTCCGGCTTCAACAACGTTAACCACTTCAACCGCACGTTCAAATCATATTCGGGCATCTCACCGATGCAGTACCGAAACGCAAACAAAGCTTAAGCGTAATACAACCGGCAGCCCCGCGCCATTCGGCGCGGGGCTGCTTTTTTTATTATTTTTGCTTGGTTTTTACGTTATCGGAGCCGAGCAGGTCCACAATACTTTTATAAACACGCGCGCCCGCGCCGCAGTATGTCCGAAGCCGGCTGCCGCTGTCCTCGAAATACAGTATGACCTCGCGCTTTCCGGGATTCGCGCCGAGCAGCGCGCGCGTCTTGTCAAACAGCGGATGCTCTTTTCCGGGCAGGCGGATGTAAACTGTATCGTTTATGCCGGGCATGTCAATACCCGATAAACCGTCGATTGCGCAAACCTCGTCACAGATAATCTGCGCGGGCCTGTCCTCCCTTGTGCTTTTCCTGCCGCGCACCACGACAAGCTCGTCGGCCTTAACAAGCGCGTGGCACTTCTCGAGTATTTTCGGGAATACTATAAGCTCAACGCTTCCCGTCCTGTCCTCCAGAACCGCGTATGCCATAACCGCGTTGTTCTTTGTGGTTTTGACCCTGACCGAGGAAATGCTTCCCGCCACAGCCACAGTATCGTTGTCCGAAAACTTCGAATCCGCGGACACAACCGCGTTTACCGTACTGACGTCGAGCTTTTTAAGCAGCTTGTCATAATCGTCGAGCGGGTGCCCCGAAAGGTACATGCCCATGGTTTCATGCTCAAACTGCAGAATCGTCCTGTTGTCGAACTCGGGTATGTCGGGCAGCTCCATACCGCCTTTCCCCGCGTCCGGGTCCAGACCGAACAAATCAATCTGTCCCGCGATATTGCGGCTTTTTGTATCCGAAACCCCGTCCATCACCTGCTCGAACACGCGCAGAAGCTGCGCCCTGTAGGCTCCCGTGCCGTCAAACGCGCCGCATTTAATCAGGTTCTCCATCGCGCGCCTGTTTAACTCCTTTTCGTGCATGCGCTCGATAAAATCCTGCATAGAGGCAAACCTGCCGTTTTTTTCGCGCTCGTCTATAAGCGTCTTCACGAACCCGCGCCCGATGTTCTTTACCGCCGCGAGGCCGAACCTGATATTGTTGCCGCTTACCGTGAAATTATCCCGCGATTCGTTTATGTCCGGCGGCAGTATTCCGATGTCGTATTCGCGGCACAGCTCAAAATAGCCGGCGAGCTTTTCGCTGTCGTCGAGCACCGAGGTCAGAAGCGCCGCCATGTATTCGCGCGGGTAATGGAATTTGACATACGCGGTCCTGTACGAAATCATAGCGTACGATGCCGCGTGCGCCTTATTGAACGCATAGTTCGCGAACGCGACGATATCGTCGAATATCCGCTTGGCGGTCTCCTCCGAAACGCCGTTGCCGATCGCGCCCGGTATACCTTCCTCCTTGTTCCCGTATATGAAGTTTTTGCGCTCGCGCAAAAGCTCGGCTTCCTTTTTCTTTGAAATCGCGCGGCGCACCATGTCCGCGCGCCCGAGGGAAAACCCGCCGATTTTCCTGAATATTTCCATAACCTGTTCCTGATATACGATACAGCCGTAGGTTACGTCGAGTATATCCCTAAGCTTCGGGCTCAGGTACGAAACCCTGTCCGGGTTGTTCTTGCACTCTATATAATGCGGAATCGAGTCCATTGGCCCGGGTCGAAACAGCGCGACTATCGCGGTGATGTCCTCAATGGATTTAGGCTTTATGCCGATTGTAACAGAGGTCATTCCCGAGCTTTCAAGCTGGAACACCCCCGCGGTTTTGCCCTCGCTGAGCTTCTCAAACGTGAACTCGTCGTCCTCGGGTATCCCGTCTATCGAGAATTCCGGGTCATAATCCCTGATCATCTTCTCCGCGTCATACAGCACGGTAAGGTTGCGAAGCCCCAGAAAATCCATTTTAAGTAGCCCTAACTGCTCGAGGGTCCCCATCGGGTACTGCGTGACGACCGCCTCGTCGCTCTTAGCCAGCGGCACATAGTCGTTGACCTTCTCTTTCGTAATAACGACGCCCGCCGCGTGCTTGGACGCGTTTCGCGGCATGCCCTCGAGCATTTTCGCGGTTTCGACGAGATTCCGTATACGCTCGTCGGACTCCACCATGTCACGGAAAGGCTTTGACGTTGTAAGCGCCCGGTCAAGCGTCATATGTACATCAAACGGCACCTGCTTCGCGACAGCGTCGACCTCGCCGTAGGCGATATTCAGCGCGCGCCCCACGTCGCGAATCGAGCCGCGCGCCGCCATTGTGCCGAACGTGATAATCTGCGCCACACGGTCCGCGCCGTATTTATTCACGACATAATCGATGACCTCCGCACGGCGCTCGTAGCAGAAGTCGATATCGATATCCGGCATGCTCACGCGCTCGGGGTTTAAAAACCGCTCGAAATAGAGCTTGTATTTCATCGGGTCTATGTCCGTTATGTAAAGGCAGTAGGAAACCATGCTGCCCGCCGCGCTGCCGCGCCCCGGGCCCACGGGGATCCCGCTGCTTTTCGCGTATGCGATAAAGTCCCAGACTATCAGGAAATAATCCACATACCCCATTTTTTTAATCATCCCGAGCTCATAGCCGAGCCTTTCGCGGTGACCCTCCGGCTCGTCGGGGTAACGCTTTTTAAAACCGTCCTCCGCGATGCTTTTAAGGTATTCGAAAGAATCCGCGTATTCCGCGGGAGTCTCGAACTTAGGCAGGTGGAGCACGCCGAACTCAAACTCAAGATTGCATTTTCCGGCGATATCCGCTGTGTTTGAC
This sequence comes from Clostridiales bacterium, assembly GCA_012515925.1. GTDB lineage: Bacteria > Bacillota > Clostridia > Oscillospirales > JAAYXM01 > JAAYXM01. The sequence continues at coordinate 13,263 of JAAYXM010000155.1, read as the reverse complement.
AAAGCTTCGGGAAGCTCCGGGAAAAGCGCCTGCATTTCCTCGCCGCTTTTTAAATAGAACTCGTCGGACGCAAACCTCATCCTGTCCGGGTCGTCCACGGTTCTGTTCATCTGGATGCACATCAGAACGTCCTGGATATACGAGTCGGCGCGGTTAATATAATGCACGTCGTTTGTCGCCGCGAGCGGGATATCCAGATCCTTAGAAAGCTTTATAAGCTCGGGGTTAAGCTTTTTCTGCTCGTCTATGCCGTGGTCCTGAAGCTCGAGGTAAAAATCGTCTCCGAACATCGATTTAAGCTTCTTCGCGTAATCCGCCGCGCATTCGTAATCGCCGCTCAAAAGCATTCTCGGAACAGCGCCGGCAAGACAGGCGGAAAGGCATATAAGCCCCTCCGTATGCTTCGCTAAAAGCTCAAGGTCGATTCTCGGCTTGACGTAAAAGCCCTCGGTAAATCCGAGGCTTACAAGCTTTATAAGGTTTTTATAGCCTGTCTCGTCCTTGCAGAGCAGCACCATATGGTATGGCTCAGAGTCATATTCATACTGCCTGTCCGTCATGCGCCGGGGCGCGACATAGACCTCGCAGCCGACAATCGGCTTTATGCCCTGCGCCTTTGCTTCCTTATAAAAATCAATCACGCCGAACATAACCCCGTGGTCGGTTATCGCGACCGCGCGCTGCCCCAATTCCTTTGCGCGCGCAACAAGGCTTTTGATACGGCACGCGCCGTCAAGCAGGCTGTATTCGCTGTGAACGTGCAAATGGACAAAATCAGTCATATCGTAAAGCCCCGTCCTTTTTACCGTTAGATAGCTCCCCCGCAAGGCAAAGGATTTTTCTGAACCTGTGATTCAAGCCGGATTTGGTTATACCGCCCCCGATAATATCCGCGAGCTCCGAAAGCGTGGCTTCGGGGTGACTTATTCTTGCCTCCGCCGCGATTCTCAGACCCCGCGGCAGCGTGTCAAGCCCGCGGTTCTCCGCTATTTTGTTTATCGCGTCAAGCTGGATTGCGGCGGCGGTCGCGGTTTTTTCGAGGTTCGCGGTCTCGCAGTTTACCTTTCTGTTAACCGTATTGCGAAGCTCCCGCCACATCTTAGCTTCCATAATCGCCATGGCGGAAAGCGGCGCGCCGATGCGGGTCAAAAGCTCCTCTATCAGTGTGCTTTCCTTAAAGTAAATAATATTATTGGACTTTCTGACGGCGAGCCTCGCGGGAAGCTCAAGCTCAAGCAGCAGCGCCACGGCTTCACGGCTAAGCGTAAAACGCGACGTGACAAGCTCAAGATGATACCCGGTATCGGGCTCGAGCACGGTCCCGCCCGTCAGAAACGCGCCGCGTACAAATGCCGCGCGCGTCTCGTCTTCCTCAACAAGCGCGCCGTTTAAGCGCAAAAACAGCGCCTTGCCCGGATTCAAGCCCAATGCCTCGAACACCCTGTCAAGCTTTTCCTTGTTATCGATTACAAAGCTGTATTTTTTAAGCTTTGTCCCGGGAATTACCTTCCTGTCAAAATCAAAGCCGAACAGCGCGCGCAAAAGCCTGGACGCGCGGTTTGCCACATTGCCGTTCTCTGTGGTAAGCCGCAGCTCCCTGTATGAAACCGTGTTCGAGAACAGAATCATACCTCCGAGCTCCGCAAGCGCGCACGCCCCGTCGTCAATAGGTATTTTGCACAGCTCGGCCTTGGTTTTCGCCGAAAAGGTCATACCCGTTCAAATCCCCTTCCAATACGTCCATTAACGCCCCGGCAAGCTTATCCGGGTCGTGCCGGGCAAGGTTTGTGTTTTCGTCAAGAAGCGGCAGCTCAATAAGCTTGATGCCCGCCTCCCTGAATCTTTCCCTGTCGATGTCGATACTCTCCGCGCCCTCCTTCGCGTAACGTTCGGCAAGGGTGCCGGATACAGCCATGTTGTTTACTATACAGGTGTCGAAGATGCCTTCCCCGGAATGCTCGAAAACCGCTTTCACATGGTCGAAGGCGGTATATTTCTCGGTTTCCCCGTCCTGGGTCATCACATTGCACACATATACCTTTTTCGCCCTTGAGCGCTCAATCGCGTCCACTATCCCATCGACTAAGAGATTAGGAATAACGCTCGTATACAGGCTTCCCGGACCGAACACAATCATGCGCGCGTTTTCAATCGCGTCTATCGTGTCGTCGAGAGCCTTCGGCTTTTCGGGTATCATTCGTATGCTCTTTATCGGCGAATCAAACATCTTCTTATACCTTAGTATTTTAGACTCGCCTCTTACGGAAACGCCGTTTCCGAACTCGGCCTCGATATGTACGTCCTCCACCGTAACGGGCAGCACCCTGCCGGTTATCGCCAGAACATCGCTCATGTATCTGACCGCCTGATAAAATGAGCCCGTAATGCGATTTAACGCGGCGATGAACAAATTGCCGAAGCACTGTCCCTTAAGCTCCCCCTCGGTAAACCTGTATGTCAAGAGGCTTGACATAATCGGCTCGGTATTCGACAGGGCCATAATACAGTTTCTTATGTCCCCCGGCGGAAGAATACCCATATCGTTTCTGAGCTTTCCCGAACCGCCGCCGTCATCGGAAACCGCCACTACCGCGGCAATCCTGTCAGTGCGTTTCTTAAGCCCGCGCAGCATGACGGAAAGACCCGTCCCGCCGCCGATAACAACGATTTCGCCTGTTGTCCCGGAAGACCCGGGCGTTATAGATTCGTTCATGTTTTCCCCCGCAAATTCTTATTCCCGCCCGCAATCCCTGTGGAACACCGCGCTCTTATAGCCGCGCCGCTCGATATACGCGCGGATTTCCTCCGCGAGCACCACGGAACGGTGCTTGCCGCCGGTACAGCCGATTGAGATAGCAAGCGAGGTTTTGCCCTCCTCAATATACTGCGGAATAAGAAAATCAATAAGTTTATATAAAAGCTCGAGGAATTCCCCGGTAATACGCCATTTCATAACATAATCGCGCACGGGCTTCTGTTTGCCCGTTTGCGTACGCAGCTCGGTCTCGTAATAGGGGTTCGGCAGAAACCTGACGTCGAATACCAGATCCGACTCGGGCGGAACCCCGTATTTAAAGCCGAACGAAACCACATTAATTACAATTGATTTATCGTGGCGTTTTGCCCCCGAGAAAAGCTCAAGCAGTCTTTCCCGAAGCTGTGCCGAACTAAGGCTTGTGGTGTTTATAATATAGTCCGCCCTGGCGCGGACACCCGAGAGCATCTCGTGCTCCCGCTCGATGGTCTGCTCGATTGACTGCCCGTCCGCGGCAAGCGGGTGCCTGTGGCGGGTTTCCTTGTACCTTTTAATAATCGTGTCGGTGTTCGCCTCAAAAAAAAGGATTTTATAGGTACAGTCATAGTTTGTAAGGCTTTCGAGCGCGTCGAACAGCGCGTTGAAATCAACGCCGCCGCGAACGTCCACAACAAGCGCGACCCGCTCGAACCTGCCCTTTGTCGCGACACACAGCTCCGCGAACCTGGGTATCAGCTCGGAGGGCATATTGTCCACGCAATAATATCCCATATCCTCTAAAAACGAGGCCGCCTTGCTTTTACCCGCGCCTGACATGCCGGATATTATAAAAAATTCCACCACAACACTTCCCTTTTTAATAGTATGCGCGTTATGTTATACTGTCCTGTTTCCTCTCCCCCAAGGGGGGAGAGGAATCTGCGCAACGGCACGGAAGAACTGTCCCCGCCGTGTCGTTAATTATAAAAAATCTCTTTCTCTATATTATTCTGATCTCACATTCGAGCATTATCCCGTATTCTCTTAACACCGTCTCCCGTATATGCTCAATCAGCCTCTTCACGTCCTCGCAAGTCGCCCCGCCGCGGTTTACGATAAAGCCCGCGTGTTTTTCCGAAACCTCCGCGCCGCCTATCCTAGACCCCTTAAGCCCGCACTTCTCGATTAACGCGCCCGCGTAATTTCCGGCCGGGCGTTTGAACACGCTGCCGGCGCTCGGAAGCTCGAGAGGCTGGCTGTCACGGCGACGTTTCAAATAATCTCTCATCTTCTCGTCAATTTCGGATATTTCACCGTTATTTAAAGCAAACTCAGCTTCAAGTATAATGTATTCGCCGTGCATATAAACGCTGTCACGGTACCCGAACCCGTGTTCGTCCTTACTGAACATTCCGGCTTTGCCCGAACCGTCCAAGTATTCGGATGCGCGGAGCACGTCCGCGATCTGCCCGCCGTAGGCGCCCGCGTTCATATACACCGCGCCCCCGACGGTACCGGGAATACCGTACGCGAACTCAAGGCCCGAAAGTCCCGCGTCCCGCGCGGCGGCGGCAAGCTTGTTTAACGTCGCTCCCGCGCCGGCGTAAACAGTGTTTCCCGAAACCCGGTACTCACCGCAGCATATTTTCATAACCGCGCCGCGGATACCTTCGTCCGAAACGAGGATATTGCTGCCGTTTCCGATTACGCAGGGCGTTATGTCATATTCCTTTAAGGCGCGCGCCGCGGCCCGCGCCGCGTCCTTCGTGTTTACCTGTATTAAAACCTCCGCCGGCCCGCCGATTCCGAACGTGGTATGCCGGCTCATAGGCTCGTTAAAAAGCAATAATGTATCGGGCAATCCCGTTAAGTACAGAGTTAAATTCTTATCCATTCTCCGACCGCCTTAAATATTTATCGGGACAAAACCTATCCGGAGCTTAATTATATTATAACAGATTATTCAGCTTACCGAAACCCTCGTTATTTCGCCACGGAGGCCGTCTTTAAAAACCCCGGTTATCAAAACCCCGCTGATTTTATTTCTCATATCCCCGCCGGCATTCGCGTATACCTTTATATAGTTTTCCGAATGCCCGGCCCAGTCCGGCGAATCGAATTCCTCCCATAACACGTTCAGTATCAGGCCGATTTGCGAATTCAGAAAGCTTTCCCGCGATTTCCGGGCGACATCCGACGCGGCTTTTGCGCGGGCAGCCTTAACGGCGCGCGTAATCTGGTTTTCCATGTTATATGCCGGGGTGTTCGCCCGCCTCGAATACGGGAAGATGTGCATATCGACAAAGCCGCATTTTTCGATAAACTCAAGAGTCTTGTTAAACTCCGCTTCCGTCTCGCCGGGAAACCCCGCAATCAGATCCGTCGTTATCGCACAGTTTAAAAAGCTTTCCCTTAAAAGGCTCACAGCGTCGAAATACAGCCGCGTATCGTATTTCCGGCGCATTCTTTTTAAAGTCTCGTCACAGCCGCTCTGCAGCGAAACATGAAAATGCGGGCACAGGTTATTAAGCTTTGAGAGCCTTTCCGTAAAGTCCTTCGTAATCATACGCGGCTCAAGGGACCCGAGCCGGACTCTGACGCCGGGCACCGCGGCGCATACCGCTTCTACCATGTCCGTCAGGGTTAGAGGCGGCGACAGGTCAACGCCGTATGATGAAATCTCGATACCCGTAATCACAATCTCGCGAAACCCCTGGCTTTCAAGCTCCTTCGCCTGCGAAACCGCGGCATCGGGGGGAAGAGAGCGCACCGGTCCGCGCGCGTACGGGATAATGCAGTACGCGCAGAAATTCTCGCACCCGTCACAGATTTTTAAAAACGCCCTTGTATGGTCCGACTCCCCGCCCGCCGGCAGTATCTCGTATTCGCGGCGGTTAAACGGGTTATCGAGCATCGCGTCCGTCTTTTCGCCGGAGTACGCCTTTTCCAGCGCGTCCACAAGCTTTTCGCGCTCGCCCGTCCCCGCGATTATGTCAACGCCGGGAATGCTTAATACCTGCCCGGGGCTGACCTGCGACAGGCAACCGCACACGGCGACTGTCGCGTCCGGGTTTTCGCGGTTTACGCGCCGTATAAGCTGACGGGATTTTTTATCGCTTACCGCCGTAACCGTGCATGTGTTGATTATAATCGCGTCGGCACTCCGCGCATCTTCCGTACACTCATGCCCGCGCCGCGAAAACAAAACCCTGAGTGCCTGGGTCTCAAACTGGTTGACCTTGCAGCCGAGCGTAAAAAAGGCTATCTTCATAATATCTCCCGAATGCTAATCGTAATTTCGGCCTTGCTTTTATTCTTTCCTCTCGGGTGGGAGGATAAAAGCGTTTTACAACCTGCCCCCGAATGCTATATTATACAAATCATGGTTGAATTATAACCGTAATTGTATTATAATGTATTCGGTACTGTTATATCAATACCGAAAACTTCTTTCGCTCCCGTGCGAGGCGAGGGAAGAATTACATATTCGCGCGGGAAATGGAGAGTAAGTATGAAAAAGTTTAAGGTTTTACTAAACTCGATTAACGACGTTAAAGGCTTCGTCAACGCCGCGGGCTCGCAGATGTGCGATATTGATATTGTTTCCGGCAGATATACCGTTGACGCGAAATCCATTATGGGAATTTTCAGCCTTGATTTGTCAAAGCCTATTGCCGTCGAGTTTCACGGCAGCGACGAAGAGGCGGAAGCGTTTATGGCACTTGTCAGGAATAATGTCGTAGAGTAATTTCTGAAAAAATAAAAAGGGCGGTGCCGTTCACCTGCCCTTTTTTTATTACGGAGGTAATTAAATTGAATAATTTTGAATTCTACTGCCCGACGCGCGTATACTTCGGCAAGGATACGCATGGGCGCGTCGGCGAAATAATTAAGAAATACGGTTTCAAGAAGATACTGCTGCATTACGGCGGCGGCAGCATCAGGAAAAACGGCATATACGACACGGTGATGAAATCCCTTAAGGATAACGGTATTACGGTATCCGAGCTTCCGGGCGTAAAACCCAATCCGGAGCTTGCGCGTGTAAGAGAAGGCATTGAGCTTTGCCGGCGCGAAAACACAGAGCTTGTCTTAGCGGTCGGCGGCGGCAGCGCAATCGACTCGTCAAAGCTTATCGCGGCGGGTACGAAAAACGATTGCGACCCGTGGGATTTCTTTATCGGCAAGGCCCTGCCGGAAGACGCTCTGCCGGTCGCTACGATTCTGACGCTTGCGGCGGCGGGCAGCGAGACAAGCGCGTCCGCGGTTATCACAAACGAGGAGCTTAATCTGAAACGCGGCTATACATCGGATTTTAACCGCCCGCTGTTTTCGATACTAAACCCGGAGCTCACGTACACGGTGCCGAAGTTCCATACCGCCTGCGGTATTGTGGACATGATGATGCACACGCTTGAACGCTATATGACGTTTAAGCAGGAGGCCGAGCTTACGGACAGAATCGCCGAGTCCGTGCTCAAATGCGCGATACGCGCGGGTAAGCAGGCGATGATTGACCCGCGCGACTTTGAGGCGCGCGCGACGCTTATGTGGACGGGCAGCGTATCACACAATAACCTGACCGGGCTCGGGCGGGATTATTACCTCGTAAGCCACCAGCTTGAGCACGAGATGAGCGGGCTTAAGCCCGAAATTACCCATGGCGCGGGGCTTGCCGTTGTATTTCCCGCGTGGGCGAAATACGTTTACAAGACGAATATCCCGCGTTTTTGCCAGTACGCCGTGCGCGTGTTCAACTGCGAAATGGATTACGCAAACCCGGAGCGCACAGCTCTCGCGGGAATCGAGGCGACCGCGGAATTCTTCAAATCAATCGGTATGCCGTCCACGCTGCGCGAGTGCGGCCTTGAGGAAAAGCATATCGAGGAAATGGCGGTAAAATGCACAAACTACGGCAAGCGCACATTACCCGGGCTTATTGAGCTCGGCAAAGACGAGATAGCGGATATTTATAGAATATGCTTATAGTATAGAATTAGCGGGGCCGCATTGTGCCTGCGGAACAATGCGGCCCCGCCTTTATTTTTACTATATCCAGCGGTGTTTTTTATGGTCTACCCTGCCGTTTGGCAAAAACGTAATTCCCTCGGCGGAAAGCAGCTCGCGCTGGCGGTTTTCGCCGCCGAACGCGAACGCGCCCGAGAGCTCGCCGAAGCGGTTGACCACGCGGTGGCACGGTATGACCCCGGGCTCCGGGTTGACATGCAGCGCATACCCGACAACCCTTGACATTCTCGGGTTGCCGATAAGCATCGCTATCTGCCCGTAAGTCGCGACCTTGCCGCGCGGAATTTGCCGCACAACGTCGTATATCATATTAAAAACGTTACCGCTTTTTAAATGGCACATATAAACCTTCCTGAATACAAAAGCCGCGGCGCCCGCCGCGGCTCTTTTATTATGAATGACATTTACATTCCGGGTCGTCGCATTCGGCCTCGTCAAACTCAAACTCCAGGTCCTCGCCGCAACCCGGGCACTTTATCCTGCCCTGTTCCATGATATCCTCGTCCACGGATAAACGCTCGCCGCAGGCGGGACATTCAACCTCATAAAAATCCGTATCCTCGTCGTATTCATCGTACATCTCCAAAGCGTCCTCAATATCGATAAGCTGCTCGGCGATTTCGTCAAGCTCGCTGTTTATCTCATTGTTTTCGTTCTGAAGGTCGTTTACGGAAGCCGCGAGCTCGTTTATAACCTCGACCATGGCGCGAAGCAGCTTCCCTTCCTTGGTGTCGGAGCTTATGTCAAGCCCCTCGGCAAGCCCGTTAAGATAAGCCGCCTTTTCCATAATATCCATCTTTATTTCTCCTTTCAAGCGGAATTAATCCTTCGCCCGCTCCAGATATTCGCCGGTGCGCGTGTCAATCCTGATGCGGTCGCCGATATTGATAAACAGCGGCACCTTGACCTCGGCGCCCGTTTCGACGATTGCGGGCTTCATCACGTTCGTAGCCGTGTCGCCCTTGACGCCGGGCTCGGCCTCCGTAACCTCAAGATCGACGAAATTGGGCGGCTCGACCCCGAACACGGAGCCCTTATAGGACAACACCTTGACTATCATATTTTCCTTTACGAACTTGAAGCTGTCCGTCAGCTTTTCCGCGTTAAGCGGCAGCTGCTCATAGGTCTCCACATCCATAAAATGATAAAGCTCCCCGTCGCAGTAAAGATACTCCATTTCCCTTCTCTCAACATACGCGGGCGGGAATTTTTCCGTCGGGTTAAATGTGCGCTCCGTAACCGCGCCGGTTATAACGTTGCGGAGCTTGGTGCGCACGAAGGCCGCGCCTTTTCCGGGCTTAACATGCTGAAATTCCACAACCTGGAGAACCTGTCCGTCCATATCAAACGTAATACCGTTACGAAATTCGCCAGCAGAAATCATTAATCTTCCTCCGTTGTCTATATTAGTTTTCCTGATTATGTATTATTTATGCATAAGATCCAAGTTATTTTACCGCAATTTTATCCCGATTGCAATATTAAATTATATTTCTCTCCCCTGTGGGAGAGAAATAGTGAAGAGTGAAGAGTGAAGAGTGAAAAGAAATTGTTGTTTTCTTCCCTTTCGGTAAGAAAAACTTCTCTTATCTTTTATCTCTTATCTCGTATCTCTGATTTTTCAAAAGGAAAATCAGATGCAATATGCCGCGAGTGCGTCTATCGCGAGTCGGTAGCTTATCTTTCCGAAGCCCGCAATCACACCGACGCAAACGGGTGCGATGACGGATTTATGCCTGAATTCCTCGCGCATATGCACGTTCGTCATATGCACCTCGACGCAGGGCAGCTTCACCGCGGCAAGCGCGTCCCGTATCGCTATACTGTAATGCGTATACGCCCCGGCGTTGAGAACAATCCCGCAATACACGCCGCGAGCGGCGTGCAGCCTGTCTATTATTTCGCCCTCGTTATTGGACTGGAAATCGTCAAGCTCGAAGCCAAGCTTTACGGCGTGGGCGCGCGCCTCGTCGATAATGCTTGAAAGCGAGTCCTCGCCGTAGATGTTCGTTTCTCTCTGGCCCAAAAGGTTCAGATTCGGGCCGTTTAAAACAAGCAGCTTCTTTTTCAAACAAATCACAACCTATTCTTTATACTGTTTAGCGGCTTCCTCATAGGTAAGCCGCATATTAGCGGCGTCCTCCGCCTGTGTTCCCGCGCTCTCGCAGATAATGACGGGGGTAAGCTTTCTTTTTACAAGCAAATCCGCCAGGGAATCAAAAAACGGACCGTATTCGGTATCCTCGAATGTGAGATGACGTAGCTCGCCGCCGGGTGTAGTATACTCGATTCTCGAAAAGTGCGCGTGAAAGCTTTTTATTCGCTCATAGCCGAGCCCCGCTTCGAGCCTGTCCAGTATTTCCGCATAATCCTCCCCGGTTTTAAGCGTCCCGTAATTGCGCGCGTTGTAATGCCCGAAATCTATGCACGGAATAAGCCTCTTGTCAACCGAGCAAAGGGTTATTACCTCGTCCAAATCGCCCAGCTGGTTTCGGACACCCATAAGCTCGGGGCAAAGCGTGATGTCGCCGAATCCCTTATCGTCGTATTCGCGTATGGCGAGACTAAGCGTTTCGCACGCGATTTCAAGCGCCTCCGCCCGGGTGCGCTTCATAAGTGAGCCGCTGTGCAGTATAACGCGTTTCGCGCCCATATTTGCCGCGGCTTCACAGCTTTTCAGTATATGCCCGATTGTTTTTTTCCTGATTTCCTCATCCGGGTTCGCGAGGCTCACAAAATACGGCGCGTGGAGCGATAGCCCGATATCGTATTCCTTCGCGAGGCTGCCGAGCTTCACCGCGGTGTCCTTTTTTATAAAAACCCCGCGGCCGCACTGGTATTCATAGGCGTCAAGCCCCATGCCGTGAAGCCACGCGGGCGCTTCGAGCGTGGACTTATGACCCGCGTTATAGAAGCTTTCGGAATTGCCGGCCGGCCCGAATCTCACACGCATTTATTTCTTCTCCACTTCTTTTAGTTTATGCTTATGCCTTATATAGTTTATGATTCCGCGTCCGCCGACGGGCTTTACCAGAATCGCGGTTATCCCGCAGCGCCGGGCGCCCCATACATCCGTGAGCAGCTTGTCGCCCACCATAGCGGTGTATTCCGGCTTTGCCCCGATTTCCTCCATAGCTTTACGGATAATGCGCGGGCTCGGCTTTCCGCCCTCCCAGAAATGCGGTATGCCGAGGGGCAGGCAGAACCTGCTGACGCGCGCCTCGCTGTTGTTCGAGACGACCGCAATCGGAATCCCCGCCTGCCTTAGCGTCTTAAACCACTCCATAACCTTATCGTCGGGGAGTATTGTATTGTACGCCGCGACGGTATTGTCCAAATCCATTATCAGAGCGCGGATGCCGAGCTTTTCCAGAAGCTCCGGCGTCAGCCCGTAAATACTGTCTAAATACACGTCCGCCCCGAAATACTTAAGCAACGATAAAACTCCTTTATACGTCCGCATATTATGTTTATTTTTCTAATATAACTGGAATATAGTATATCATACCGCCGGCTATGTCACAAGGTTTTTTAATCCCCGGTACTTAAGACTGAATAAGCTTCGCCCATCCCCCCTTGGAGGGATGGGCGGCACACCTTTTAAAACGCCGGCGTTTCAGACTTTTGAAAGGAAGGCTCGCAGAATGAAACCTCCGTATCTTGTGGTTCCCCCGTCCTATACCGCAGACGCGTCGAAATACGGCTTTCGCACTGGCCGGCTCGCGTATAAAATCGAAAACATGCACTTAATGCGCGGAAGGATAGGCGCAAACGTCACGGGCGGGCTTATGATTATAGGAAGTCTCGACATCAGCCGCGAGGGCGATTTCAAGACGCTCGCGGGCGAAATATCAAACGAGTGCGCGCGGCACGGCTTTGAAGCCGTCATGCTGGACTTTGACGGAAAGCCGGATAATAAATCCGCGGGCTTTGCCGCGTCCCTCGGCAGCGAGCTCGCGAAACGCAAGGTGCCCTGTATGGTGCCTATCGACTTCTCTATGTTCTGCCCGGACGCGGTATATATTGTTACCTCCGAAATCTCCGGCGGGTCACTTAAGCTCCGCCTTATCGAGCTTATAGAAAGGTTCGGAAAAGAAAAAATCGCGTTCGCGATATGCCGGATGCGAATGGATTTTTTAATGCCCTCGCCGGAGGGCAAGGGCAGAGAACTGACAGCCGGGGAATTCGATACGCTGTATCGCGGCATGAACGCGCAGGCCTTTTACTCGCCCGAGCTGTGTCTGAATTACTTTACATATACCGACGACACGGGTCAGAGCCACTTCGTGCTGTTTGACGATGTACGCTCGATTCTCGGGAAAGTGTATATGTCCGATATGCTGGGCGTCGGCTATACGCTTTTAAACTACCCCGAGCTTCGCGATATTCTGCCCGAAATAAGCGCCGGGCTTAAGTCCGACTGACTCTTAGCCTTTCGACAAGTGCTTCGTCGGGGTCCGCGAAAGCGGTTTTCTGGTTTGTATATGATACGGCGCCGGGCTTTCCGCCCGGTATTTTTTTAACAAATCGCACCTTTGTAAAGTCCACTGGTACCTTCCTTGATTCGCGCGCGCGGGAGAAATACGCCGCGATAACCGCGGCCTCGGTAACGGTGCGCGGCGGCGGCTCCTTGCCCGCGCACTCAATTATGACGTGAGAGCCGGGGATTTTCTGCGCATGCAGCCACATATCCTCCTTAAACGCGATTTTCAGCGTCAAAAGCTCGTTCTGCCTGTTGTTGCGCCCGGCGTATATGCGGTATCCGTCGCTTGATTTAAATTCGAACGGGTTTACGGCGTGTTCCTTTTTGCGCGACCTTGAAGCCTTTTTTATATAGCCCGTTTCCGCAAGCTCCTCGCGTATCTCGTCGATATCCGAAACCGTCTCCGCTCTTTCCAGGCTTTCCTTAACGCTGTCAAGGTATTCGACTTCACACTCACCCCGACTGATTTGCTCCGTCAGATACATCTCGGCGTTTTTCATTCTGTTATACTTTTTATAAAGGACCGCCGCGTTCTGCTGCGGCGTAAGGCTTATATCAAGCGGAATCTCAATCTCGCCGCCGTCGGGCGAAAAGAAATCCTGCGCGCGAATACGGCTCATGCCCTTCTCCATGCGGTACAGGTTCGCTGTTATTATATCCGCCTTTTTTCGTATCTCCTCACGGTTTCGGGCGTCTGCAAGCTCTTGCCGCTGAAGCTCGAGCTTCCGGTTTGCCCGCTCATACGCGGTGTTTACGGTTTTCATAACCTCCCGCGCTTTCTTTTGCAGCCTGTCCTTCTCGTCTCTTATATCATAAAAGTCGCGCAGCAGACATGACATATCCCCGTAAACTTTAAGCCTGTACAGGCCGCCGTACTGGGTAATCGGGATAAAGCTGAAATCCGCGGGTTTGTCCCCGTCATACAGTATGCAGGGCTTGAAACCTCCCGATTTTACGGCGGTAAATATATTCTCGGCCTCCGCCGCTACGCGCTCGCGTTCGCTGTCCGTAAGCCTGC
>JAAYXM010000154.1 GCA_012515925.1 Clostridiales bacterium | reverse complement strand
TTATCCTCAAGCGCGGCATACAGCTGTCCCATGCTCCATTCGGACACGGAAAAACTCTGGTCCGAGGGAAACAATGTCACGGCTTTTACCCCGTCCTTTTGCATTTCGTCTAAAAGCTTTGCCGGCTCCGGAAACTCGCCGGTATGGTGAGGCATAACCGCCCATACGGGCACAAGTCGCGGCTCGCCGGCTATTTCGCGCATAAGCATCGCGTTCCCGTCAAGCGAGCTTAGCTCACGGGCAAACGCGTGATAAACAAGCGCGGATTGGATGCCGTAGTTGTCCATAGCGGCGATAAGCCCGGCCTTGGTATGATACGTGCCGGGAAGCTTCAGCTTCCTCATGCCGAAGGACGCGTTGCAATCGAAAAACTCAAGTTCCACAATAACCACCTTATAAACTGAAAATTCGGTTAATAAACCATATCCGTAATTATACAATAAAAAATTTTTAATTGCATTACTTTTTTTGAAAAAACAGAAAAAATCAATAACCCAGTAAAATAGGATAAGAAACTCTTACAAAACGGTAATAGTATGTTATAATATAGATTACTTATATAAGTTATAAGAACGGAGGCGTAATGATTGAATAAAAAAACTGTCAAATACGGGATTATCGGCTGCGGAGTCATATCCGACTGGCACGCGCGCGCGATATCCGAAATTGAAAACGCCGAGTTTCTCGGCGTTACGGACGTAGTCGAGGCGGCAAGAAAGTCTTTCGCGGAAAAGTACGGTGTCAAAGCGTATGACACCGTCGACGCGCTTGTGGCCGACCCGGAGCTCGACACGGTTTGTATTTGCACACCCAGCGGTCTGCATGCCCCTCTTGCGATACGGGCGGCGAACGCGGGCAAGCATATAGTCGTCGAAAAGCCGATGGCAATTACCGAAACCGAAATAAAAGACGTCCTTGACGCATGCGAAAAAAGAAACGTAAAAATGAGCGTGGTGTCCCAGCTCAGGTTTACAAGAGCGGTTTCCGAGACTAAAAAAGCCGTGGACGACGGCGCGCTCGGCAAAATTGTAATCGCGGATCTGAGCATGAAATACTTCCGCAGTCAGGAATACTACGACAAGGGCGGCTGGCGCGGCACCTGGAAGATGGACGGCGGCGGCGCGCTTATGAACCAGGGCATTCACGGTATTGACATAATGCAGTATATCATGGGTCCCGTTAAGTCCGTGTCCGCGTTCACGCGCACGCTCGCGAGGAAAATCGAGGTTGAGGATACCGCCGTCGCGATACTCGAGTTTGAAAACGGCGCCCTCGGTAAAATAGTCGGCACCACGTCCGTATACCCCGGCTCGGCGAGGCGGCTCGAAATCTGCGGCGACCGCGGCATGATAACCTTAGAGGAAAACAAGATAACATGCTGGGAGGTCGAGGGGCGTGACCTTCCCGAAGACCTGAAAGACAAGGGCTCAAGCTCCGGCACGCATAACGACCCCACAAGCTTTGACATATCCGGGCATGTCATGCAGCTTACCGACATGACGGACGCGATTATAAGCGGCAGGATGCCCGCCATAAACCAATTTGACGGCAAAAAGCCTGTTGAGATAATACTCGCGATATACGAATCCGCAGAAACCGGGAAAACGGTTATGCTTTAAAGAAAGGATTACAGAAATATCATGAAGTACATAATGCACATCAACTACTGCGAAATCGGGCCCGCGAAATTCGGCAAGAGCATTGAAGAGGTTTTTAAAAAGGCGGCGCAATGGGGCTATGACGGAATCGAGTTTCGCGGCGCTCCTCCCGCGGATTTAAGCCTTACGGAAAGCGAGTATATTGACGAAATCGCAAAATGCAGGAAAAAGTACGGTCTGGAAATCCTGTTCGGCAAGCAGGCTAAGGACATATCAAGCCTTGATTCGGAAAAGCGCAGGCAGGCAGTGGAAAGCACCGTGGAGTTTTTTAAAACCGTAAACGACAAAATCGGCGTCACGCTTTCGAATACCTTCGGCGATTCCTTGATAAACCCCGATAAAAGCATACCGTATTATGAATACGATAAGCACGGCTCGGCCATAGCCGCAGAGGATATCTGGAACTACACCGCCGAGGGCTTTTCGAAAATCGGCGCGGAGCTTCAGAAAATCGGTGTCAGAATCGCGTTTGAAACGCATATGGTCTATCTGCACGACAAGCCCGAAGCGGCAAAGAAGCTTGTGGATATGATTGATTCGCCCGCCGTGGGAATCAACATGGATTTCGGCAACACGGTTTACTTTGCCGAATACCCGTCGGTTGAGGACACAATCGCGCTTTACGGTGACAAGCTGTTCTATACGCATTTCAAGAACAGCGTCGGCGTCAGAAACTCCGGCAGAATGCCCGTCGCGCTAAGCGAGGGCGAAATAAACCACAGGCTGTATCTGAAAGCTCTTAAGGAAGCCGGATTTGAAGGCCCCGTCGGGGTGGAGGCCCCGCGCGGCGGCGACCGCGAATACTACGCGGTCAATGATTTAAAGTATATTATGGCCGTTGCCCGTGACGTAGGCTTCGGCTTGTAATATAAAAAACACGACAGGAGATGAAGGATTGTGGGCAAAAACAACACTGTACCGCAGCAGTACAACCCGTATGACAATATGCTTATGGTGCTTGACCAGGCGGCAAAAAACTTAAATCTCGCGCCGAACGATTACGAGGCGATAAAATACCCCGAGCGCGAGCTGAAGGTTTCAATACCGGTGGAGATGGATGACGGGCGAATTGAGGTGTTCGAAGGCTACCGCGTACAGCACTCAAGCTCAATGGGTCCTTGCAAAGGCGGTATCAGGTATCATCATGAGGTTGATATTGACGAGGTTAAAGCGCTTGCCGCGTGGATGACTCTGAAATGCGCGGTGGCCAATATCCCGTACGGCGGCGGCAAGGGCGCGGTCAAGGTTGACCCGAGCAAGCTCAGCAAAGAAGAGCTCAAGCGTCTTACGAGAAGATATGTGGCTATGATTCTGCCGCTTATCGGCCCCGAGCGCGACATACCCGCTCCCGATGTGGGCACAAACGCCGAGGTTATGGGCTGGATTATGGATACGTACAGCATGTTCAAGGGCTATACCGTCCCGGGCGTCGTTACGGGCAAGCCGATAGAGCTGGGCGGATCTCTCGGGCGCCGCGAGGCTACGGGGCGCGGCGTTATGCTCGTCGTGCGCGAGCTGCTTAAAAAGCTTGGCAAGCCTATAAGCGGCATAAAGGTAGCCGTTCAGGGCTTCGGCAACGTCGGCGGTACAGCCGCGAAGCTTCTGTATGACGAAGGCGCGAAGGTTATCGCGATAAGCGACGTGTCGGGCGGTCTGTATCATAAGGACGGCATAAACGTCAAGGCCGTATGGGAATTTATCGAGAAAAATCCGGGCAAGCTGATAGCCGACTATCCGGTTAAAAACGGCGAAACCAGCATAACCAACCAGCAGGTCATAACCTGTGACGCGGAAATACTTATCCCCGCCGCGCTCGAAAACCAGATAACCGCCGATAACGCAAACGATATCAAGGCGTCTATAATCGTCGAGGGCGCGAACGGCCCGACAACCGTCGAAGGCGACAGGATTCTCGCCGAAAAGGGCGTTGTAGTTATTCCCGACATACTCGCGAACGCCGGCGGCGTTATCGTTTCGTATTTCGAATGGGTGCAGAACATTCAATCCCTTACATGGGAGGAAGACGAGGTAAACAGCACGCTCGAAAAGATTATAATCAAAGCCTTCAACCAGGTCTGGAAGGTGGCGAAGGATAAAGACGTCACGGCGCGCATGGCGGCGTACATGGTCGCGCTCGAGCGCATATCCAAGAGCAAAAAGCTGCGCGGCGTCTTTCCGTGATTTTTTCACAAGACACGCAAGACGGGGGAGATTTCTGTGTCTCAAGACACAGAAATCTCCCCCGTCTTGATTAGTATAAACGCCGTAAAAATAACAAGCGTCAGGCGAAAGCCGGTATATTTAATCACAACCGCGCACATAAGCATCATAAGCGCGCAAAACACGACGGACACGACAGACGCGACCCTGTGCGCAAGCTCGAAATCCAACAGCATCAGCATCAGGTTATATAAAATCCTGCCCCCGTCAAGCGGGTATATCGGCAAAAGATTTACCGCGGACAACACAAGGTTTAAGCCTGAAAACGTATATAATCCGTCAAGCCCGAGCCAGCCCGCCGTTAGCGAGGACGCGTAAGCCGCAAAAAGCCCGGCAAAAGGCCCCGCCGCGGCGCATATAATCTCGCTTTTATACGACAGAATCGGATATGCCGACACAATCACCCGCGCACCGAAAACCCGCATACGGACGCCCTCGACAACACCGCCGCAATGCTTAATCGCGATTATATGCCCGGCCTCATGCAGCAGCGCCGCGGCAAGCGCGGGGAAAAGAAGCTTTCCCGAATCAAGCAGATACAAGACCGCGAGAAGCAGCACAAACCCGACGCTTATGTCGAATTTACGCGAATTTTCCGTCATACGCAGTCCGGCGAAATATAGTGCTTCGGATTGAGCCGGAGCCCGCCTTTCCTTACCTCAAAGTGAAGATGCGGCCCGGTGGAGACACCGGTGGAGCCCACCTCGGCAATCTTGTCGCCGACCTTGACCTGCTTCCCCTTTTTGACCGTTACTTTCGAGTTGTGCCCGTAGAACGAGTAAAACCCGTCAGGATGTGACAGGAGCACATAATTGCCGTAGACTCTGCTGGTTCCCGTCTCCGCGACCCGCCCGCCGGCGAAGGCCTTGACGGCGGTCCCCTTTTTCGCCGCTATGTCGATACCCGTGTGAAAGCTCGCGTCGCCGCCGAACGGATGGTCCCGATACCCGAAAACCGAGGTTACAACCCCGTATAAAGGCGCCGAGTATTTAAACGCGATGCTTTCCTTCTTATAGCTGCAGTTTGACGGCGGCGGTATCTCAAAGGGCACGGGCTGAGTATCGTCGCAAACCTCCTCCTCGCTCATCTGAAAGCTTAAAAGCTCGATTTCGCGCAGCCCGCTTCCGGCGGCGAGGCCTTTCACATAATAATCCTTTGTAATAATCGAATCATCGAGCCCCGAATCGTCCGCGGGCTTTGCCGTATCCGCGTTATCCGCCGGTTTTTCGGCGTCTTCCCGTTTTTCCGTTTCCTCTGCTTTCTTTTCTTTATCCTCGTCCCCGGAATCCGGGGACATATCTGCGTTTTCCGCGTCTTCCGTCACGGTTATTCCCTTATCGTCTTCTCCCTCGCTTGTAATCTTCCTCGTAAAATCATTGAATACCTCGATAACGTCTTTTTCGCCGCTGATTACGCGGCCGAGCGCGTTTACGGCTTCGCTCAGACCGATTCCCTCGTTAATTGATTTGCTTATAACCGAATGAATCGGCGAATTCTCCGGCGCCGCCGTATGCTTCAATACGATTGCCGCGATAATAATGGCCGCGCTTATCGAAAGCCTTAAATAAAACAGTTTATCCGCGCCGCGTTTCGCGGCCGCGGAATTACCGGCGCTCTGACGCCATCCTCTCCTAATATTCCCGTACCGCCTGTATTTTCCGGTAGCCACAGGCATCCGCCCCTCTCATACTATTTATATGAGGGGGGCGGATTAATCATGACAAATATCCCGGACCAGGCTCTTGTACTCATCATAGCTTAAAAGTATATTTACAGCCTCAAGCAAAGCGTTCGACGACATATACCCGGGTAGACAAAGACGGGCAAGAAGCCTTTGCCGCGCCTTGTGGCTTCCCGGTTTGCCGCTTAGGCCGTCATTATAGAAATCAAGCTTCGTAATGCCCGCGTAATCCGGCTTTGTCGTGCCGTCCATAAGCGTCGCGCCCGACCTTATCAGCGCGTTTATTATTACCTCGTCGGAAATTCCCTCAACGCCTAAAAGCCCCTCCTTTGATGCGGCTTTTTTTCGTTTCTCCCTGCCTTGAAGCTGCGGTATATACGCGTGCTTTACCATGTCCTTCGGCAGAATCCCTTTTAAATGATTTCTTATCATAAATCCGGCCGCGTCGCTGTCGGTAAAAATAATAATCCCGGATTTTTCGGCAACCCGGCAAAGCAGGCTTTTGAGCTCCTTCTGATTGAACACCCCGAAGCCGCCGGTCTCAAAAACCCGCGCGTCAACTATCCTCTTAAGCTTTATCTTGTCATAGCGCCCCTCGACAATGACGGCCTCTTTAATTCTGAGCATGGCCTTCATCCCCGTACGCCGCGAGCCTGGCAATCATCACCTCAAGCTCATCCTCGCTGCTCGCGGTTTTAAGTCTTAAATCAGTTTCAGCGCACAGCATAATCGCGTATTTTATCCAATCAAGCCGCATCGAACGCGCGGACTCGACAATACGCCTGGCGCGATAAAACTCCATATTCCACGCGCCCATAAGCTCGTCCGCGGAGCCTGTGAGCTTCGCGAGATAGAGCTGTCTGAACTGCTTGGCAATCATCGCGAGCATGGGTATGGGCTTTTCACCGCTCTCCTTGAGCTGTTCCGCGATGGATACGGCCTTTTTAAAGTTGCTCTCGCGCAGCGCGTCCGTCAGGTTAAACACAATGGCGGAGGGCTTCGGCGCCGCAACAGCGTCGATATCCGAACGCTTTATCTCATTGCGCTTTGAATACGCCGCGATTTTTTCGATTTCGGGAATCAAATCCTGCATCAGATCGCCGCACAGGAATATCAGATACTCGCAAAGCCCGGTGTCGATTAGCTTACCTAACGCCGCGAATCTGCGCTTAATCCACGGTATAAGCTCGGTTTTGCCCGCGTGCCTGAAGCATACTATCTTTGCCTTGCCGAGAAACGCTTTATAGAATTTAGTGCGCCTGTCCGGGGCAAATCCGGTTTTTCCGTAGTAGAACAGGACGACACAATGCTCCGGCGGGCTTTGAAGAAAACCTTCAATACGATTCTTTGTGTCCTCATCCGCCTTGAATATGTCGAAATCGCGTACAATGACAAGCCGCTTGTCGGACATCATCGGAAAGCTGTCGCAGGCTTCGATAAAATCATTTACCGGCAGCGTCTCGCTAAAGGTACGGATATTGAACTCGGGAAACCTGTCGCCCACAACGGCTTCGGTAAACATCGACAAATAATGCTCCCTGAGATAGCTCTCCTCACCGTAAAACAGGTACGCGGGCGAAAATCCGCCGTTTTTTATATCGGTTTTCAGTGCTTTAATATCTATTTCGGGCATGCGCCTTACCTCCGGTCAAAAATCATCGGAACAGAATACCACGTTCCCGTGGATATCAGTCCGTTTAATCTCGGTTTTAAAAAGATTGAACCTGTTTATGGCTTCCGGGCTCGGGTGGCCGTAATAGTTTTCTCCGGCCGAAACCACCGTAAGCTCGGGCAGAACGCGGTTTAAAAGCTCAAGCGAAGAGGAGTTTCCGCCGCCGTGATGCCCGGCTACATACGCCTCCACGTCCGGAAGATTCCTCTCCGAAACAAGCTTCTTTTCGGAGTCTTTGCCGATATCGCCCGTAACAAGCGTTTCAAAATCGAAAAGCTTTATCAGAGCGACGATTCCGGTCTCGTTTCCCGTATCCGCGCCGCTTAAATAATATAAATTCACGGACATTTCATCAAACCCGATTTTTATGTCGTTTGATACGTAAAATACCTCCGTCCCGTTTTCACGCGCGGTTTCGGCGAGAAACTCCCCCTCTTCCGTATCGCGGTATTTTCCGGGAATGTACATGCTTTTTATTTTAGCCTTCGCAAGCAGCCTTTCACAGCCGTTAATATGGTCCTCGTGGAGATGCGTAAGAATAAGCGCGTCCGCTTCCCGCCTGTTTCGCTCGCGAAGATAGCGATAGGCAATCTCACCCGCGTTTTTACCCCCGCAGTCAATAAACACGTTATGCCCGCCGAAATGCGCGGCAACACATAATCCCTGACCCACGTCGAGCACGGAGACCTCAAGCCCGCCGCGGTTCCCGGCCGGGGGAATCATAACAATGAGTGTAAGCGCCAGCGCGAGGCTTATACCGCGGATATAATACTTTTTTCCCGCGACGCGCTTTGTATCCGCGAGGAATATAACAAGCAAGGCATAGAGGTAAGCCGCGAGCGCGATAATATAAGCGTTTCCCGTATAAACCGAGGCAAACGGTATTTCGGCAAGCTTTGTCACGATAAACTCGAAAACGCGGTATATAAAGACAATAAACACCGCGATAAGCTGCCCGGGCGCAAACCATATAAACGAAATCAAAACCGCGCACAACCCGAGCATGAACATAATACCGATAAGAAACAGCGTGAGCATATTCGACACGGGCGAAATCAGCGATACGCTTTTTACGCTCATCATAAGAACCGGTATCGTAAACACTGTCGCGCAGACAGTCATGTCGAGCGCCGACGCGGCGCCGGATACCGCCCTGTGCAAAAGCGCGTTTGATGTTCCCGTTTTCCTTTGAAAATAACCTTTGATTCGTCCCGAAAACAGTACTATGCCCAATGTCGAGGAGAATGACAGCCAAAGCCCTGTATCCGAAACCGAATACGGGTTGATCATCAGTATAAGTATAAGTGAAAGCATCAGCGCGTTTAAGCTGTCATTTTCGCGTTTAAGCAATACGGCAGCAAAAAACGCGGTCTGCATGATAACCGCGCGGAGCACGGAGGATACCGACCCAACCATTAACGCGAAGAATATCATTATCGGCATGGCAAAAAACGGCGCGCGCCGCTTTCCGACGATTAAAATAATAAGCGCGGACAAAAAGGAAATATGCATACCGGAAACCGCGATCGCGTGTGAAAGACCGGTTACGCGCATATCTTAATCGAATCCGTAATCCAATTCGCGCCTGTCACCCGTAATAAGAGCCTGTATAAATCCCGCGCTGTCCCCCGGAAAGAGCTTCGCGATTTGTTCCGTAAACACATGCGCGGCGTAAACAGGCAAATACCTCATAGCAGGCTTTCTGCTTTTCGTATATGAATAGTCGGGCCCGGAAAATCCGATTATATCGACATAACGCGACTTATAATACGTAAACGCGGGGAAATCCTTTGTATTGACCGGCTTTTCCAGGTTCGCCGATAGTTTAAGGATTCCGCCGGGTGTAAAGCTCGCCGACTTGTCATCTATGTAAAGTAGCAGATTCTGCTTTTTCTTAAGCCTTGTCCCGTTTACGGACTCCAGGGCCGCGCGCACGACCACGCCCGTTCCCTTCGAGTTCTGATATGAATAATCCGTTACCCGTGCGGTAATGCTTACGCTGTCTTCAAAAAACCAATCCGGGATTCTGTTTGTTTCCCGGGAAAATACATGCCATGAAACCGAAAGCGCGAGCGCCACAACCGATACTGCGATTAAGCCGTATTTCTTTTTTATAAGAAGCGCCGCGATGAGTATCAAAAACGAAAGGCCGAGAAGCACCGGCAGCGCAGCGTTTTCCGGGCTTTGCTGAAGCGTCAGCAAAGCCGCCGCGAATATAGCAGCAAACACAGCAATACCGTTGTTCAATAATCGCCCCTCCCGCCGGTTAATACTGTGGCATGATTCATTGCGGTTATTATACCACAATTAACAATAAAAGTTAATCCCGCCTCTCTTCTCTTTTTTCCCCGTCTAAAACAAAACACCATCCGGTCGGATGGTGTTTTGTTTTATGACTTTGTAATCTTTTCAAAGCCGGGGCTGTATTTCACGCTGCCGTCGGGCATTACCCAAACAGCGTATGTGTTTGGTATCCCTCCGATAAGCTTTTGCCCAACGTCTAACGGCAGAATAAACAGCGCGGTGGACAGCGCGTCGGCAACCGCCGAGCTCTCCGAAATTACGCTTACCGCGGTAAACCCCTCCGCTGGCATTAACGTCTCGGGGTTAATAATATGGTGGTACCTTCTGCCGTTTACCGTATAATATCTCTGATAATCGCCGCTTGCGACAAGAGACGTATCCTTTAAGCTTACGGTATTCACCGTACGCGCTTTGTCAAACGGGTCCGCGATTCCGACTTCCCAGGCTGTGCCGTCATCTCGCGCGCCCAAAGCCCGCACATTCCCACCGACGCTTAAAAGCACGTCGTTATACCCGTTTTCCTTAAGAAGCCTCGCGACGCATTCCGCGGCATACCCCTTCGCTATCGCGCCCACGTCAAGGCTCATATCC
>JAAYXM010000153.1 GCA_012515925.1 Clostridiales bacterium | reverse complement strand
GTCGTCTTCCAGTTTTTTCATCGCGTTTTTAAGCCTTGCGTCATATGTCTTAAGTGAGTCGGGAAACTTCCCGAAGGGATTTGTGGATACAAAATCGCAGGCTAACATATCGCGAAGCTTATCTTTGTCTATCCCGCGAATCTCCGAAGAATACGAGTATACAAATTCGATATAACCGTCGAGCGGTATTCTTTTAATTCCCTTTAACTCTGCCTGAATTCCGAGACGGGTAAACAGTTCAAACGGCGAAAGCCCGCATTCCTTCAGTACATACCCGAGCGTGCGCCTGAATCTGCCGCTGTTGTACATGCGGTTAAGCTCGCGCTCAACATGACGCAAAAGCTCCAGATCCCTTCTTGACAGCCAGGGTGTCTCAGTCACCTGATACGGCGGCTCCGGTAAATAGGAGCAGGGGTATTCTTCGGGCCGCTCTCGCATACGGGAGCCGTGCAGAATCTTTAAAAACCCGAGCTGCAGCATGTGGGGTTTAAGCTCGTAAGCGGTGTTGAAGCTGTTTTCAAAGGACTTTAAATCCTCATGCGGCAGACCCGCTATTAAGTCTATATGGATATGGATGTTCCCGTTTTGAATAAGCCTTTTTATGTTTTGCACGAGTTTTTCAATATTTGTTTTCCGCCGCGCCGCTTCAAGCGTTTCAGGGTTAAAGCTTTGTACGCCGATCTCAAACTGTATCGCGCCCGCGGGTGATGCGGCGAGCATGTCGAGAGTTTCATTATCGATAATATCCCCGGCTATTTCAAAATGAAAGCATGTGCCGCAAGGTATTCTTTCTCCGTAGTTGTTTATAACAAACTCAAAAATCTTTTTTGCCCTTTCGGGGTTTGCGTTAAAGGTCCGGTCTACAAGCTTTATCGTCTTCGCCCCGCTGTTTGAAAGCCTTATAATCTCGCGCTCCGCGCGGTCGATATCGAAATAGCGCACACCGCCGCACCTGCCTGATAAACAAAAAGCGCAGGAATACGGACACCCCCGGCTTGTCTCTATATACGCGATTCGATTGTCAAGCGTTTCATAGTATTCGTCAATGTAAGGGCTTTCGGGAATATCTTCCGGCGTATACGGCCCGGAAATAAAAAACCCGTCGCCGGTTTTGCGACACAACCCCGGAATGCCTGCGGGCGATTTACCGTTAAGCACCGCGTCGACAAGCAGCGCAAAGGGCTTTTCCCCCTCGCCGGATATGATATAGTCAACCATGGGATTTTCACGTAAAACCTCGCCCGCGTTATAGCTAACCTCAGGTCCGCCCAATACGATTATCACGCCCGGCAGGTGGTTTTTTATGATTTTTATCAGTTGTTTTACATACCGGATATTCCAGATATAACAGCTTATTCCTATAATATCCGGGCTTTTTTCGGTTGTGCGCCGCGCGGTTTCGTCCAAAGGGTTATTTATCGTGCTTTCAACAACGCCTGCCGAAACTCCGCGTTGATTATATATGACGGAATATAAGTACCATACCGCAAGGGATGAATGTATATATTTCGAATTAATCGAACAAAGCGCTATGCTTAAGCCCTTCATTTTTTTATACTCCTTTGAGCCGGAGAGAATCAATATATGTTTAGTTTAATCTGGTTGTTGAGCTTGAGCGAAAGAAAGACATCGGTTATTTCCGGGTCGAACCTCTTGCCCTTAAGCTCTTTAATCTCGTCGAGCGCGCGGCTCTCGCTCATCTGCCTGACCAAAACGTCATACACCTCGGCAATCGATATTATCCGCGAATACCAGGGAATCTCTTCGCCTTTAAGACCTTTCGGATAGCCCGTCCCGTCCCAGTATTCGTGATGACTGAACACCGCCTCCGCCAGATCCATCGTCTCGTCAAACAGGTTTAATATCCTGTAGCCGGCTATCGTATGCTGCTGCTTTAGGAACTTCTCGGCCTCGGTCATCTCGGCCGTCTCCTTTTTCAATACATTTAAGTCGAGCACTATCTTGCCGATATCGTGAAGGTACCCCGCGTCGCCTATTCTCTTAATCTCCGTATCCTGCTTGCCGAGTGCTTTGGCAATCTGTATACACAGTTCCCTGACGTTTTCCGAATGCCCCTTTTCGTTCGGGTTGCGCTTATGCAGCGTGTCCATTATCATA
Organism: Clostridiales bacterium; assembly: GCA_012515925.1. Taxonomy (GTDB): domain Bacteria; phylum Bacillota; class Clostridia; order Oscillospirales; family JAAYXM01; genus JAAYXM01. The sequence goes on along the minus strand of JAAYXM010000153.1, from coordinate 997 downwards.
TTAATGATTTCAAAGCTGAAGTCCTTCTTATACAGCGACTTCTGTCTGTACATCTCAAGCTCGGCGTTGCGCAGAACCCGCTCAATGCTTATATTTTCCGCGTATTTGGTATCACAGCCGAGCGCGAGGCTGCAGCTTATCATCTTAACGCGTTCGCATTCCGCGACGCCCCTTATCACGTCAACGATCTTTTTGGCTTCCCCGTATGCCGTCCCCGGGAGAAGTATAATAAACTCGTCGCCGCCGATTCTGGCGATTACATCACCCTTTCGGCAGTTATCCTTAATAGCGTCCGCGCATTTTTTTATAAGCGCGTCCCCGCAGTCGTGCCCGAAAACGTCGTTTACAAGCTTTAACCCGTTGATATCCGCGAATATGACCGAGAGCGGAAGGTTGGACGGTATATCGATTGTTTTCAGCAGGTTTTCAAACGTCGACCTGTTATAAAATCCGGTCAGCGAATCAAAGCTGTTAAGGTAAACAATATGCTGTTTTTCGCGGTCCAGCGCGGCCGTGGCCTCACTGCGGCTTATCTCCCAATATCCGATAAGCAAAAGCAGGGATATCATGGCCCCCCCGATATTATAAAGCGCGTGATAGTCAAACACCGCGGGCCCCCAGTTTTTATGCCCGTAGAAAAAGTACACCATATACGCGCCGAAAATCAGAGTCACAATCCTTGCGGATTTTTGCCCGAGCAGGAAATAAACCATCGGCGGAAACACCGCGAGCCAGATAAACGAGTAATACCGGTTCAAAACCACGTTAAAAAAAGCAATCAGCGTTGCCGACATCAGCAACACCGTTATATAACCCGATAATTTGTAATTATCCGTCGTATGAAAGTAAATAAACGCGATAATCCCCCCGGCGAGGGCCGTCAGGTTTACTGCCGCCTTTCCGATATCGCCCTCGACTAAATTGAACGCCGAATAAAAAAGATTTACCCCGATTAAGGAAACCAGAATTAAGTTCAGCAGGTACACCCGCCGAAATT
>JAAYXM010000152.1 GCA_012515925.1 Clostridiales bacterium | reverse complement strand
GGTTCTGGCAGAACCCGCAGCGCAGGTTACAGCCGAAGCTTCCGACGGACAGAATCGCGGCTTCAGGGTAAAAACGCATAAGCGGCTTTTTTTCGATAGGGTCAAGCGCGCATGACGTGATTTTGCCGTAATTTATACACCTTACTTCCCCGCCCTCGTTTTTTCTCGCTCCGCACAGTCCCGTCTGTCCGTCCGACAGTATACACCCGTGCGGGCATACGGGGCATTTTGCCTTCATTCGTGCCGCACCACCTCAAAGCGAAGTATACGAAAGTCCTCCGCGTCCGAAATGCCCGCTTTTCTTTTGGCAACCTCCATCTGCTGCGCGACGTCGTCTATCCCGTCAAGGTCGGGAAGCAGTACTCCCCTTTTATATCCGCTCTCCACGATAATTCCGTATTTTCTGACGTCAAGCTCGGAAACCGACTTAACAGGCACGGGCGCGGTCAGAACATCAACGCTTACGTCAAGCATGTCAAGCTCGTCCGGGGTTACCGGACTAAAGCGCGGGTCATGGGCGCACGCGCTGACGGCGTTTCTTACAATCTCCTCGGCTATGGATTCCCTCACCGGCTCGATTGTCCCGATACAGCCGCGTAAGTTCCCGTGCTTTTTTATCGATACAAACACGCCGGCGCGCCTTTTTGTAAGCTCTTCCGGCAAACCGGACGGCACCTCGGCCTTATTATGCTTAACATAATTATTTATCGCACGGTACGCGAGCCTGACATATTCGTTTGTTTGTTTTTGTTTCAGCCGGCTTTTCTCCGACTCTTCGAATATCCGCAGGAACTGCCTGCTCTCGTCGTCTTTTCCCGGGATAAAGGAGGCGACCGCGTAACCCACGCCGAACGTGTTTTCATATGACAGAAGCTTTGACGCAACCTCCCTGCCGTCGAGGGCGCCCGCCATTATGATAAACGAGCGCAGCCCGCATTCGGCGGCCTTTTCGGTAAGCCCCGGGGGATAGGTGAGAAACCGCATGAAATCCCCGTCTTCAAACGCGCGGGTAATCGAGTTGTCGAATTCAACGCCTTCGGGCGCAAAGCCGTAGGGGCCGTCGTAAGACAGCTTATGCGACAAATCTCCGCTTGCCAGAAGCACGGTTTTTTTGCCGGACTCCTCCGCCTGCTTCGCGATAAGCGTTCCGAGCCTGTAATGCTCGCTCACGGACAGTCCCGAAAGCCCTATCCTCACGAGTTTGTAGGAAGGATATACCTTATTGACGAAATAAAGCGGTATAAACGTCCCGTGGTCGAGCGCCGCCTGACGCTCCCCCATTGTACCGGCGGGGATGCCCGCTTTTCTGGCGCGCGCTTCGAGGCCGCGCGCGAATCCGGAGTCATAGCCGACGCCGAGCGACAAACCCGGCGCTCCGAAGCCGCCCATATCACCGGAAGCGGAATCGCCCGGCGAAACATGAAAATAATCCGCGTACATCACACTGTGCGGTGAGGTCAGCACAATGGTTTCGGGTTTTAATTCCGCAACGGTTTCCGCGACTTTTTCACACGCCTCGACTGTAGCCTTAATCTTATTCTGCTCGCCGCGCCCGACCTCCGGCAGTATTAACGGCGGATGCGGCATTATAAACGCGCCTATGATGCCCAAGGTTTTCGCCCCCCATATCTAAAGTTTTTCATTTTCGTATATTAATATTACTATAATTCCTTAATTTTTACAAACAGCTTCGAAGCGGCAAAAAGCCGGCGCGTGAAGCGCCGGCTTTTGTTATGCTTTTTTATACGCCGGAGTAGGCGAGGAAACCGCCGTCGACGTTTATTGTGCTGCCCGAAACAAAGCCCGAATAATCCGCGTCGCTCAGGAACAGCAGCGCGCCGTCAAGGTCCTTCGGGTCCCCGAACCTGCGCATCGGCGTGTGCGATAAAATCTTCTGCGAGCGCGCGGAGAGCGACCCGTCCGGGTTATACAGGAGCGCCTTGTTCTGCGCCGTGGAGAAAAAGCCCGGCGCAATCGCGTTTACGCGTATCCCGACGTCCGCGAAATGCACGGCCATCCACTGCGTGAAATTGCCTATCGCGGCCTTTGCCGCGCTGTACGCGGGTATTTTCGTAAGCGGGCAATAGGCGTTCATCGACGAAATGTTTATAATGCACGCGTCCTTCTTCCCCGCTAAATCCTTCGCGAAAACCTGCGTGGGTATAAGCGTTCCGAGGAAGTTAAGATTAAACACAAACTCTATGCCCTTTGAATCCAGATCGAAAAAGGTTATGATACTATCGTCCTTTTCGGTTAAATCCGTAAGCTCGAGGGTTTCCTTGGTCGTCGTGCCCTTCGGGTGGTTCCCGCCCGCGCCGTTTATCAGAATATCGCACGTGCCGAGCTTTGAGTTGACTTTGTTTCGCGCTTCCTCCATGCTCTCCCTTGACAGCACGTCACAGGAAACCGCGAGGGCTTCGCCGCCGTCTTTCGCTATCTCGTCGGCAATCTTCTCCGCGGCTTCAAGCCTCAGGTCGAGCACCGCCACCTTAACACCCTGTCTCGCGAGGGTTTTGGCAAAACCGCCGCACAGAACGCCGCCCGCGCCGGTAATAACCGCGACCTTGCCCTGTAGTGATTCATGAGCCATATTAATTAAGTCTCCTTTAAAACTTCTTTTTGTCCGCCCAGAGCCCCAGCGCGGGGTTTTCGATAAAGAAAACCTCCTCGCCGTCGCACATCGTGTTCCAGCCGTTTTTAAGCTGCTTCGGGTTGTATTTTGCCACGGCCTCGTCAAAGGGCATATACTTAAACCCGACGCCCTCAACCTCGTCTTTTGTCAGATGGCGGACCGCGTAGGTTATGTTAAACCGCCCGTCGCTTGAGCCGTGCACCAGATGCGCGGCAACGGACTGGTTTTTCTGAAGCTCCTCGTTCGTGCGTAAAAGTTCGATTATCCGTTCGCGCCCGATATAGCCGAATTTACGGATAAGCCTGTCGTTTTCCTTGTCCTCGCCGAAGTGTCGGACGCCGGGCGCAAGGACTATAAGCTCGCCGCCGTCGGCCATCGCCATGCGCGTGCGGTAGACCGCCTTGTTGCCGAGCCACGTGCTCTGGAATTCCTCCTCGTCGAGCCAGACAACGCACTTTTTAAACGGCTTGTCGATAAACGTAAGGTTCTTTTCCTGGGCGAGCCCGACGGCCTTTTCGAACACCGAGCGGTTATTGCCGATAAAAAGCCCGTGGATTCTGACACCGTCCTCGGTATTCGTCGTAACGGTCAGGATATAGACTATCGGGAGCTTTGAAAGGAATTTCTCCTGCGCATAGTCGAACACCTTGCGCACCGGGGTTTTATCGCGCCCCATGATGCGTTCCATTCCGTACAGCGCGCCGAGCATGTGAGATTTGTTGATAATCCCGCTGCCGCCCGCGCCCACCAGAATATTCTTGGTGTAGTTCGCCATACCGATTACCTCGTGGGGCACCACCTGACCTATCGAAAGTATAAGCCCGTACCCGCCTTCTACGATGTTCCGGTTGACCTCGATGTCAAAGCTCTCGTTCATTATCCCGTCGGAAACCTCGCTCACAAACTCCGCGGGAACCTCACCGATTTTTACGACGCTGGTTCGCCAGTTGTGCTCGATAAACCGCTCCTTGGGTATTTCTTTCCCGAAAAACAGCTCGCGCTGCAGGTCGCTCACGGGCTCATGGGTGCCGAGCGCGGGCAGGATATCCACACGGCTCCCGCCGCCGATTTCGCTGTAAAGCATTTGGGCCAAAAGCCCCGCGCCGGAGTGCATGCGTGTAAAATCCGGCGGGATTAAAAGCGTCTTTTCGGGTATTTCCGTTTCGCCCAAAAACTCCTTTACGGCATCGAGGATTTCCTTTTCGGAAAGGCCGCCGCCGCTTTTATCGTAAAGTACTATATCCTTCATTTTTTTATTTTCCTTTCGGGAACACTATACGCTGTACGTGTTCGCGGTCGTATCCCCGCCGCGCCCCGTCCAGTTCGTATGGAAGAATTCGCCTCGCGGTTTATCGACACGCTCATAGGTATGGGCTCCGAAATAATCGCGCTGTGCCTGAAGCAGGTTGGCCGGCAGACGCTCGGTGGTATAGCCGTCGAAATACGTGAGCGCGGCGTTTAGCGCGGGCACAGGAATTCCGTTTGTTATCGCCGCGGCGCATACTCTGCGCAGGCTGTCGAGCGAGTTCGTCATAATCTGCTTGAAGAACGGGTCTAAAAGCAGGTTTGTAAGATTCGGGTTTTTGTCAAAGGCGTCCTTGATTTTCTGCAGGAACACCGACCTGATTATACAGCCGCCGCGCCACATAAGCGCGATTCCGCCGTAATTTAAGTTCCAGTCGTATGTCTTTGCCGCGGCGCGCATAAGCGTATAGCCCTGCGCGTATGAGATTATCTTCGCGGCGTAAAGCGCCTTGCGCAGATCATCGACAAACTGCTTTTTGTCGCCGTTGAAATTAATCTTTCTGACATTCGGGTATTCCCCGGCCGCCGCTGCTCTTTCTTCCTTAATCGCGGACAGGCAGCGCGCGAACACGGCCTCGCCGATAAGCGTGAGCGGGATACCCTCGTCAAGCGCGGCCACCGCGGTCCATTTGCCGGTACCCTTCTGTCCTGCGGTGTCAAGTATCTTATCGACAATCGGTTTTCCGTCCTCGTCCTTGTACGCTAAAATATCGCGCGTAATCTCAACAAGGTAGCTGTCAAGCTCGCCCTTGTTCCATTCCTTGAACACCTCGTGCATCCCGGGAGCGTCCATGCCGAGAATATCCTTCATGAG
>JAAYXM010000151.1 GCA_012515925.1 Clostridiales bacterium | reverse complement strand
GGGACAGCCCCCAGGCGGCGTCCACCGAGATATACGGGTCGTATCCCAATACCTGCATATCAAGCTTCGCCGCGGCGTTTGCCACCATAACCCCGATTGCGCCGAGGCCGATTACGCCGAGGCGCTTGCCCGCGAGCTCGGGGCCGACATAAGAGCTTTTGCCCTTTTCAATAAGCTTCTGTACCTCGTCGCCCTTGTCCGCCAGCGTGTTTACCCAGGATATGCCCTCGTAAATCCTGCGAGAGGCAAGAAGCAGCGCGCAGATTACAAGCTCTTTTACCGCGTTTGCGTTGGCGCCCGGGGTGTTGAAAACCACAATCCCGTTCTCCGAGCATTTCTCAATCGGGATATTGTTTACGCCCGCGCCCGCACGCGAGATGCACATTAGCTCCGGGTTTAACGGATACTCGTGCAGGCTCGCGCTTCTGACGAGTATGCCGTCCGGGTTTTCGACATCGTCACCGTACACGTATTTTTCCGGGTTAAGCTTCTTCAACCCGTTTTTTGAAATCTTGTTAAGTGTTTTTATTTTATACATATCGCTACCTCCGCTATGCATTCTCGGCTTCGAACTCGCGCATGAACTCGACAAGCTTCATGACGCCCTCGACCGGCATCGCGTTGTAAATCGACGCGCGCATTCCGCCGACCGAGCGGTGTCCCTTGAGCGTAACAAGGCCGTTCGCCGCCGCCTGCTTTACGAACAGCGCGTCAAGCTCCTCGCTGTTTGTCTTGAACGTGACGTTCATAATCGAACGGTCGGGTTTATTGACCGGGTTTGTAAAAAGCCTGCTTTTGTCGATAAAATCATACAGCAGCGCGGCCTTGCGCCGGTTTATCCTGTTAAGCGCGTTCAGCCCGCCGATGGAAACCACCCATTCGAGCACAAGCTTGAAGATATAAATCGCGAACGTCGGCGGGGTGTTATACATCGACCCGTGTTCCGACATGATTTTATAGTCCATAACCGTCGGGCAGGAATCCGGCGCGCTGCCGATAAGGTCCTCACGCACGATGACAACCGTCAGACCCGCGGGCGCCATGTTCTTCTGCGCCCCCGCGTATATCAGCCCGTATCCGGTAACGTCAACCTCCTCGGACAAAATGCAGGAGGACATATCCGCGACGAGCGGGACCGCGCCGGTGTCCGGTACATAGCTCCATTTCGTGCCGTATATCGTGTTGTTTAAGCAGATGTGGACATAATCCGCATCGGGGCTTAGATTAAGCTCGCTTTGCGCCGGTATTCTCGAGTAATTCTCAGACTCGGTTGACGCCGCGACGTTGATATCGCCGTATTTTCTGGCCTCCTGATACGCTTTTTTCGAAAACTGTCCTGTTATAATATAATCGGCTTTCCTGTTTTTCGTCATAAGGTTAATCGGCACCGCGGCAAATTGCAGCGACGCGCCGCCCTGCAAAAACAGTATTTTATAGTTATCGGGTATATTCAGAACCTTGCGCGTAAGCGATTCGGTTTCGCAGATAATCTCATCATATGTCTTTGAACGGTGGCTCATTTCCATGACCGACATACCCGAACCGTTATAGTTTAAAAGCTCCTTTTGCGCCTTCAGTAAAACCGGTTCCGGCAGCATTGACGGCCCGGCGGAGAAGTTGTAAACCCTGTTTTCCGACATACTTTTCGCCTCCAAATATTGATGAAGATAATTATACGCCGCATAGAATACATTGTCAATCAGATTGTTTATTTTTTAACAAAATCGCGACGCCGGGCGGCAGACAGCGAAAAAGACAAGCTAAACTTTTTTGTTTTCTTGACACGGGGCGTAAATATTTATACAATTCTAATATGATTCTTTAAATAAGCTTCCGGGAGGATATATAAGTGAGTTTAAATATATTCAAGGCGTCGGACATACTGATACCCAATGGGATTGATTTGGGGAAATGGAGCGTTGTCGCGTGCGACCAGTACACCTCCGAGCCCGAGTACTGGGACAGGGTGCGGGAAATCGTCGGGGAAAGCCCGTCCGCGTACAACATCACGCTGCCCGAGATATACCTGCACGAACAAGACGTTGAGACGCGGATAGAAAAAATAAACGAGACAATGAAAAGCTATCTTGACGGGGAAGTTTTCAGAGAGCTTAAAGACTCGTTAATCTACGTTGAACGCGCACTCGCTGGCGGCAAGGTTCGCAAAGGGCTTGTCGGCATGGTTGACCTTGAGCATTACGATTATCACCCGGGCGCCGGGACGTTTATCCGCGCAACCGAGGGCACCGTGCTCGAGCGTATCCCGCCGCGGGTCAGGGTTCGGGAAAACGCGGCGCTTGAAATTCCGCATGTAATGCTGCTCATAGACGATGATAAAAAGAGTGTCATAGAGCCGCTCGCCGAAAAGAAGGAGGGCTTTGAAAAGGCATACGATTTCAAGCTTATGTCAGACGGCGGCGGTATCAAAGGCTATATCGCAAGCCCCGCTGAGCAGGCGCGGATATTCGGCGAGCTTGATAAGTTAGCCGACCGCGATGAGTTTTATAAGAAATACGGGATTAATGATAAAAACAAGGGCGTTTTGCTGTTCGCCGTCGGGGACGGGAATCATTCGCTCGCCACAGCGAAGGAGTGCTTTGAGCGGATAAAGAAGGAACTTCCGAAAGAAAAATGGGAAAACCACCCTGCGAGATACGCGCTTGTTGAGGTTGTGAATATCCACGACGATTCTCTTGAATTTGAGCCCATTCACCGGGTACTGTTCGACGTAAACCCCGGGGACGTACTGGAAAAGCTTAAAACCTCGCTTGACGCGACGGTAACCCCGGACGATGCCCTGCAGAGCTTTGAATATGTTACCGCCGAAAGCCGCGGCCGGCTGTTTATAGGAAAACCGAAAAGCAATCTCGCGGCGGGCTCCCTGCAGGCGTTTCTCGATATGTATATAGCGGAGACGGGCTGCCGGATTGATTACATACACGGCGACGAGGTTGTGGAAAGGCTTTGCCGTGGCAAAAACAGCATCGGATTTTTGCTGCCGCCGCTTAAAAAGCGCGAGCTGTTTGAAACGGTTGTCAAGGACGGCGTCCTGCCGCGCAAGACCTTTTCAATGGGGCACGCCCACGACAAACGTTTCTACCTCGAATGCAGGAGAATTAAGTAGTTAAAGCAACAAGAGCTTTATGCCGCAAGGCACAAAGCTCCGCTTTACCGGGTCTTTTTCACACCCTTCTCACATAGTTTTTATTATCAGACTATGTGAGAAGGGTGTGTTTTTTTGGTCAGGGAAAAAGCACTGCGGATGCTTAGCTTCTGTATGCAGTCATACGGCGACACATTGACCGCGAGCTCTTACGACATCGTAACCCGCAACTTCTGCGACGAAACCGACGTTACATATTTTATCGCGTTAAGACGTGACGCCGCGCTGATAGTCTTTCGCGGAACGGATTCCGCGAAGGACTTGGCGACGGATTTGAATTTCAAGTCTAAAATCGTGCCTTACGGGAACTATAAGTCCAAAATCCGCGTACATACGGGGTTTATTACGGCATATAAAAACTCGGAAATGCGCGATAAAATATTCGGGATGATAAACCGTGACATT
>JAAYXM010000150.1 GCA_012515925.1 Clostridiales bacterium | reverse complement strand
TCAAACCCGAATTCGGTCGTAAGCTTTTGGGCAGACCAGTTTTCGGTGCGCGCGGCGGTTTTCATCAGAGTGAGCATATCGCCGTCATCTGAAGGCTTGGCGAAATTCAAATATCCCGATGACAGAACAACGGTTTCGGTATGCTCGCCCGCCGCGAGGCGGGATTCAATCGTCGTCGCGCCCGGCGCGTCCTTCGCCATTGCCGTCATTAAGCCGTCGGGCGCGGGTGCTACGGGCTGTAGGCTTCCGCTGCCGCCGACAGCGGGCGCGGGCTCTCCGGGTATGCCCGAATTCTCCGCGCTTTCCCCGGGCACGGAGCGGGTAGCGTCGCTTTCCGCTGCCGCATTATCGGGTAAATCGCTTTTATCATCAGCTTCCGGCGCGTCTCCGGTTTCCGGCGCGGTGCTTTCGGGTATTGTCAAATCCGGGCCTCCCGCGTCAGTCGTAACCGGCGGGGCGGCAACGGTTTCACCGCCCGCGGAAGCCGCGTCGTCATTGCTGACCGGAGTATCCGCGCTTTGGGGCTCAGGCGTATCCTTAGGCGCCGCCGTTGCGGCGGGAGCCGCGGGCGCGGGTTTCTTAGCCGCACCCGGGCTGTCCGGAGTCTTGGGAGCCGTCCGGGTGAAAGCCCGAGGCGGAGTTGTTTCGGGTTTCGCCGGGTTTTCGGTCACGCCGGGAGCCGGGGTCACGGGAACGGTTTCCGCGCCGTCTAAAAGCTCCGTATCGTCGCTTTCTTGTATATCAAGCTGCGCGTTCGAGTTTTCCGCCGCGGTTTCCGGGAACCGCGTGCCCGTAAGCCGCGGCAGCGCGGTGACCGCGATTACGGTAAGCACGATACACGCGGCGATAAGTCCGTATGTGTGAAAGTTAAGCTTAAACACGGGCTTCTTAGGCAGGTATTCGGCTATTTTTTCACAGGCGGCGTTGATTTCCGATTCGGGTATCGTCGGAACCGTGAATTCGTTAAAATCGATATTGAACTTGTTATCGATATTATCTTTTCTCATTTTATTCACTCCTTTACCGCCATGCCGAGCTTTTTAAGCGCGTAATTCAGCCGGGATTTGACGGTAGCCTCGGCCACCCCGGTTATCTCCGCGATTTCGCGGATTTTTAAATCATGATAGTATTTGAGAATAACAGCGTCGCGCTGCTCGGCCGGAAGCGCCGAAAGCGCGTCCTCAAGACGAATTTTGTTCACAACCGCCGCGCTGTGGTCCTCCGTCGCGGCCGCGTCCGACTCGGTTAATTCGTAATGAGTATGTAGATTGTCATGGCGCCATTGATTGCGCAGCACGTTGCACGCGACGGTAAAAAGCCATGCCTTAAACCTGCCGCGATTGTCGTACTTATCAATGCCCGAAACCACTTTTATAAACACATCCTGCGTCAGGTCGTTTGACTTGTGATAATCCCGCGTATTCCTGTAGAAATACGCGAACACGCTTTGATAATACTCCTTTATCAGGCTGTTAAGCGCGTCTCTGTCTCCCTGTTGAATTCTTTGTATCAGACGTTGTTCGAGCACTCGTGACACCGCCAATCATATAATATAACAATATAAACCGTTAAAAAGACTTAAATGATTTTATTTCCAGCGGCTGAACGCGTAATAAGTGTTTTGCTGTGTGGGCGTAAGCGTTTCGAAAAAGCTCCTGTGCGTTACAATCGTATTTTTTTTGAACAGCACCGGAACAAACGGGACCCGCAGCGCGAATTCCATATAAAAGCTTTTTACCTGCGCGTTGTCCTTATCAAGCGGCGCGGCATTAAAGCCGTCGAGCAGTACGCCAAAATCTCCGCGCGGGAAGCCGCCGTAATTAAGCGCCGCAAACAGCGGGTCGATTATAAAATCCGGGCACAGGTTCACCTCGGCGTAATACACGTCAAAATCGCCTTTTTGGAGGGCTTTGAGATAATCCTCCCACTTTTCCTCGCGCACCACGGCGTCAATGCCTAAGAGCTTCAACGCTTCGGCGATACGGTGACAAACCGCGGTCTTGCTCTTGTTCTCGCGGTTTACCAGTATCGAAACCGTGACAGGCAGACGGCGCCTGCCGCCGTAATCAAGCCTGCCGTCGTTGTCCGTGTCCGTGATGCCCGCGGCCGCAAAAAGGCTTTTCGCGTTCTCGACGGAATACTTTATATTCGCGGCGTAATCCTGCGAATAAGCGGGACAGCGCGGGTGCAGCGGCAAAAGCGCGGGCTCGGCAAGCCCCGCGAAATCCTGAATCGCCGCGCTCTCGCGGTCGATTAAACAGGAAAACGCCTGCCGTATAAGCGAGTCTTTGAACAAATCCCTTTTCATGTTAAAGCCAATATACTGCATTACCGTTGTCCCGAAATCCCGCGTTTCATAGTCGCCGCGCAGTCTTATCGGGTTTCCGGTTGAATCCATTGTGATAACGTCTATATTGAACGACTCGAAATTATATATCAGCTCATCGAGGTTGTTGACCGCGTAAAGCTTTATATGGTTAAACTTCGGGGTTTCGTTTTTCCACCAGTTTTCGCGTGCGACAAGCGTTATCCCGTCCTCGTTCTGCCATACGGAATAGGCGCCCGTACCCGCGGGGAAGGAATCCCCGGACCCGGATTTTACAATCGGAATATCCAAAAGACTCTCCAGTCTGCCGTTTTGCGAATCAATCCGAACCTCGAGGGTGGTATCGTCAACCGCCTTTATATATTTTATGCCCGAGAGCCGGTTTGCGTAATAGGATTCCTGCTCTTTAGCGAGCTTAAGCGAGTATTCGGCGTCACGCGCCGTGAGGCTTGAGCCGTCGCCGAACAGAACCCCGCTTCGTATTTTGAAGTAATACGAGCCGTTATCCAAGTAGAAGCTTTCGCATAAAACCGGACGAGCCGTAAAGCTTTCGTCTATCTCGAACAACCCCTCGTATATAAGGCCGAAAAGCTCGAGGTTAAGTTTATTCCTGGTTTTTAGCGGGTGCATTATATCCTCGGGCACATAGGCTATGCCGAGGTCCTGATTTGCGCCGCCGTCCTCCCCTGTCTGCGGTGAGACATTTTCGTCGGAGCCCGTCAAAGCCGCGTCCGGGGAAGCCTTACAGCCCGATAACAGCATTAGCAAAGCAAGCAGCAGAGCGAGGTTTTTTTTCACGGTTTCACCTCTTTTGACGATGTCCTTAATGTATTATTCAGTATAACATAATAATCGCCGCCATGCACCCTCTTATTCCGTTTGTCTTGCGGTGTGACCAGAATATTTCGTCGTTGCAGCATGTGCATTGATTGCATAGGGTAATATTTTCGGGCAATAATCCGAAATGTATTAATAATTTTCGGTTTATTTCCGCTATGTCAATATGATATTTATTATTCTTAACCGAAACGCAGTCGCTTATATCGATTTCAGTGAGACCGCGGGCTTTCTCAATTACCTCATTTCCCACCTCATAGCAGCAGTCGCGAATACACGGGCCGATACCGGCAAGAATATCGGCGGGGCTGCAGCCGAAATCGGAAGTCATCTTATCTATCGCGTTTACGACCACGCGCTTGACGGTGCCGCGCCAGCCCGCGTGTACCACGCCGACAACCCTCCTTACGGGGTCAAACAGGAATACCGGAACGCAGTCCGCGTGAAATGTCGCGATCGGGAGGTTTTCCTCCGCGGTGATAATCCCGTCATACTCCGAGCGATTTTCGGAAAACCCAATGCCTTTATCCTTTTTCGTCGCTATATAAATATTGTTTTCGTGCACCTGCCGGAAGGCTACCATATCGGATAAGTCCATGCCGAGGGCGTCGCCCGCTATTTCGTAATTTTTCTTAACGTTTTCCGTATCGTCCCCCCGCGAAAACCCGAGGTTCATCGCATTAAACGGCGGCGGGCTCACGCCCCCGATTCTCGTCGTAAAGCCGTGGGCGATGCCCCGGTGTTTTTCGAAGGACGGGATTGTCAGAAAACATACGTTATTTACCGTATTAAGCTTAAAGCCGCGCGCCATATCGCACATCCCTTCGGGTTTTTGAAATAAAAAGCATTGATATTCAAGACTATTTGCCTTGTACATCAATGCGCACGGTTTTTGATATAATTCCTTTGTTTTTATTTCTTATAATACATTGAGCGCAAGCGTGAGCACTACAAACAGCACCGCGACCCATGTCGTTATCTTTGCCAGACGGACGTCCCACGATTTTGCCTTGTTTCTGGACAGGAAAGTATCCGCCATGCCGGAAATCGAGCCCGACAGACCCTGGGTTTTGCCCGGCTGGAACAAAACGATTATAATCAAGGTAATGGAAAGCAACAGCTGTACTATCGCAAGAGCAATCTTCAACTCAAACACCCCCGAAAATCAAAATATCCAAAGCTTTTTTAGCGTTTTGTCAATCGTAAGCAATATCATAACACAGTTTACATATTTTTTCAACACTTTTTTATAAAACAAGGTTTTTTTGAAGATTGCATGCTTAACCGCGGCCTTGCAGCCTTCTCGTAATATTAAATGCGCGGGGCTCCCGTAATCAGGTACGGAAGCCCCGCAATGCTTTATTCAATTAAAAAGCTATTTGCTTAAACTCTGTTCATAAGACATGATCATCTTCTTAACCATTTGTCCGCCGATTGAACCCGCCTGACGGGAGGTAAGGTCTCCGTTATAGCCTTGCTTTAAGTTAACGCCGACTTCATTCGCGGCTTCCATTTTGAACCTGTCAAGGGCCTCCTGGGCAGAAGGAACAACTGCCATCACGTTTCACCTCCTCGGTTTTTTTTCATTTTTAGTTTGCTCAATCTCAAAACAAATATTATAAGTAAGTTTTGCATTGAAAAATCAAATTTGCATTATAAAACAACAATATTTTGAAATTCACGAAGAAGTCGTGATACTGTTTGTTGTGAATACTGTTGTCAAGGCTTTGAGTTTTTTACCGTATTAATTATCCTCATAAGCGTATCCGCGCATAGTTTCAAATACGTTTTGCTGCGATGTCTGATTTTCGTGAAATCCTTTGCCACTCTGTTTGTGCTAAGCACAAACGCGACTCCCTCGTCATAAAGCCGGGATATATCATCGTCCAGATCACCCGCGATAACCGCGACCGGAACGCCGAGCTTTTTTGCGCGCCGCGCAATTCCGATAACGGCTTTACCGTCAAGACTCTGGCTGTCTGTCCTGCCCTCGCCCGTGATTATAAGCTGTTTATTGCGCGCTTTTTCTTCAAAACACACCATATCAAGCACGGTATCGATACCGCTTTTCAGTTTCGCGTTTGCGAATAAACTGACGCCGGCTCCCGCGCCGCCCGCGGCGCCGCCGCCGAAAATATCGTTTAAGCGTATGCCCTCCTGTCTCAACACCAAATCCGTAAAGCTTCCAAGCTGCGTGTCAAGCATTTCCACAGTCTTATCGTCCGCGCCCTTTTGGCGCGCAAACACATGTGCCGCGCCGGACTTGCCGTATAGCGGGTTTACGAC
>JAAYXM010000149.1 GCA_012515925.1 Clostridiales bacterium | reverse complement strand
TTGCGGCCTTTCTGTATTTCTCTCCCCCGTGGGGGAGAGAAATACAGCGATAATTTTATAACTTGCCTATAATCAGACATAATCGCAAATTGCCGGTTTTATCGCGGCCTTGCTTTTATTTTTCCGTGCGGGGGGCGAAGCGGAAAGATTTATTGTTGCGTTTGGATATGCGGCTATTATATAATAAAGAAAAAACGGAGAAAAGTTATGGGCTTTGTTACAAATTTCATAAAAGGCCTGATAATCGGCGTCGGCGCGATAGCCCCGGGCGTGAGCGGCGGGTCGCTCGCCGTGCTGCTCGGAGTATATGAAAAAATAACGGGCCTTATCGCGAACGTAATTGACAGCTTAAAGCATAACTTTAAGTTTTTTCTTGCCGTCGGCGCCGGTGGCTGCGTGGGCATCCTTTTGTTCAGCAGGCTCATAGAGTATCTGTTTTTATACTACGAGGCGCCTGTAAAATACCTGTTTATCGGGCTTATCGCGGGGACCTTCCCATCCGTTTTCCGGCACGCCAATAAAAACGGGTTTAGAAAAATATACATACCTATATTCATAATCTCGCTCGCGATTACGCTGGCCATTGCGTTCGCGGAGCGCAGCACTGTTTATGTCTACGAAGGTCAGACGAGTTTCCCGTGGCTTTTGCTTTACGGCGCGGTTTTGGGCTTCGGTACGATAATCCCGGGTATCAGCGCGTCGTTTATTCTGATGTATTTAGGCTCTTACGAAACCGTGCTCGGAAGCATCGCGGATATGAATTTTGCCCTGCTTGTCCCGCTCGGAATCGGGTTTGTCTTAAGCATAATACTGCTCGCGCGGCTTGTCCGGTATCTGCTTAAAATCGCGTTCGGCTATACTTATTACGTAATACTCGGCTTTGTAATCGGGTCGATATTTTCTATCTTCCCCGGCTTTGAGCTAAAGCCTTCTTTTCTTATCTGCCCGGTTTTACTCATAGCCGGTTTTTTAGTTTCACTGTGGCTCGGAGAAATCGAAAAGAAAGAAAACAAAGGAGCGGATTAACTATGAAGAAAACGGTTTTCCCGACAATCTTAGCGGCGCTTTTCATTTTTTTATCGGTATCATGCAACGCGAAGCCGGCCGGTAATTCCCCGATTGCGGGCACCGGCGCGTATGTCGGACGCGCGGATAGCAACTTCATCGAAATAAAGGTTGACGGCGCGCCCTCAGATAATCCGTTTGTGGTGTTTATGCTGTCGGATGAGCTGAAAGAAATGTTTGAAACAAACGAGCCCGAGTCCGGTGCAAACGTCTACTTTGAATATACGAAAAACGCACACGGTCAAAACCTTTTAAGCAGGCTTGATGTCATGTCATAACGTAATGTTGTTATATAATTATACGGTTTGCAATAAGCCGGGGCATAAGTGCCCCGGCTTATTGCAATTCCAGTCTATTTTCCCAGCCAGCTATAATCCTGTCTGCAATCAAGTATATAGTCAACATAGACAGTCCGATCTTTGATCTGATATAGAATCAAATAACGCTTTTCTACGAACATTTTACGGTATTTATTCGGCGGTATAAATTCCGCAGATAGAAACGGAAACCGTTCAGGCATAATAGAAAGAGAACGAATAGCGGCAATCAGGTCATTCTTTGTTTTACGAGCGGCAGCAGGGCTTTTCTGTGCTAAAAAAACAACATGATCCGCCAGCATTTGGCGAGTTCGATCGGAGACAATCACTTGATATTGTTGTTTATCTCCCATTCTCCACCTCGTCAATAATTTCGCTTAAATAGTTGTCCAATTCATCCGGTGTTACTCCTTCTCGCCCTGTCATACGGTCTTCCTCTACTGCCAAAAGTTCTTCTCGCAGCTTAAGCATTTTTTCGCGGCGGCTAAACGCCTCGATATCCATGACGACAAGGTCTCCTTCACCGTTTCTTGTAAGATAAACAGGTTCTCCGGTAGACTTGCACAAAGCAGCAATTTCATTATAGTTTTGCCTAATGCTTGCCGACGGTTTAATCCGCATAATATCAGCTCCTCGTAGTAATATTCTATTAATATTATACTACTTTAATGCTATTATATCAATTACTTTTTATAAACAAATAAGCTGGTGAGACATTCTCACCAGCCGGAAAGGTAATCGCGCTGCTCGGCGGTCAGTTCGTCGTATTCAATACCCGCCGCCTTCAGCTTTGCCCTCGCGACCCGTTCGTCTATCTCCGGCGGAACCGGATAAACATCCGGTGTAAACCCGCCTTCCTTGCGCGATATATATTGGGCGGTCAAAGCCTGGATTGCAAAGCTTAAATCCATAATCTCCGCGGGATGGCCGTTTCCGGCGGCAAGGTTTACGAGCCTGCCCTCGCCGATCAGGTTGAGCACGCGCCCGTCATTCATGCGATACCCGCGGATATTGGGTTTTCTCTCAAATTCCTCGCTTGCCGACCCGGATAAATCCTCCTTGTTTATCTCAACGTCAAAATGCCCCGCGTTGCACATCAGCGCCCCGTCCTTCATACGCGCAAAATGCCGCTTTACGATTATACCCCGGCAGCCCGTGGCGGTTATGAATATATCGCCAATCTCCGCCGCTTTGTCCATCGACATGACCGTATACCCGTCCGCGTACGCCTCAAGCGCGCGAAACGGATTCGTCTCACAGATAATAACCCTCGCGCC
>JAAYXM010000148.1 GCA_012515925.1 Clostridiales bacterium | reverse complement strand
CGCCGGCGAGACCGAACGCGGCGGCCTTCTGCCTGTCTACATAGACCGTGAACTCGGGCTTTCCCGACTCGAACGTTGTTTTCACTTCACGCAGGGATTCTATATCGGTTAACGCGTTTTTGTAAGTCTCCGATATTTCCTTTAAAACCGGTATTTCATCACCGTAAACAATAATCGTTACCCCGCCGGAACCGGTAACAGACATGCCGCCCATATAAGAGCTTGAGGCTGTAACGGATATTTCCGTACCGGGTACTTGAGCAAGCTTCTGTCTGATAAGCTCGACTGTTTCGACCGTGCTGCGCAAGCGTTTTTCTTTTTCGACAAGGTTTAACGTAATCGAGGCTGAGTCCGCGGAGCCGCCCGTAAGCGCCGAATAAGAACCCGAACCGATGCTGGTCGTGATTTTCTCGACATCCTCGAACCCGGTGAGAATGCTTTCGATCTCTGCCGCGGTTTTATTTGTTTCTTCTATTTTTGTACTGCCAGGCAGTTTAACGCTTATATTAATCTGACCCTGGTCGGAGACGGGCATAAGCTCGGTGCCTATTGAGGGCAGAAGGAAACAGCTTGAAACAAAGATTATAATCGCGCATAATATCGTGATAAAGCGATGCCTTATAACGCCCTTGAGAAGCCGGCGGTAAGCGGAATCTATCGCGTTAAACGCGCCGTCCCATATCTTGACTATCCCGGACATAAACGCGCTTCTTGCCTTATACGGCCGTCCGGCGTCAAATCTCGCGCAGATGGAGGGCACAACGGTAGCCGCAACGACAAGAGACGAGAGCAGAGAAAACGTAACGGTAAGTGAAAGATTACCGAATATCTGGCTTGCGAAGCCTTCGACGAAGACAATAGGCAAAAACACCACGATTGTCGTAAGTGTGGACGCGAGTATCGGTCCGAATACCTCTTTTGTACCGATAAGCGACGCCTCAATCGCGTCCTTGCCTTCGCTTCGCATTCGGTGGATATTATCAAGAACGACAATTGCGTTGTCCACAAGCATTCCTATTCCCAGAGCAAGACCGCCGAGGGAGATGATGTTCAATGACATATTCGAGAAGTACATAGCGTTAAATGTCGCGATAATGGAAATCGGTATCGCCGTGCCTATTATCATCGACATTTTAAAGCTGTGCAGGAATAAAAACAATACCAGTATCGCGAGAATGCCGCCGAGCAGCGCGCTTTGAGTCAGGTTATTGATTGAGAGCTTTATGTATTCCGCCTGGTCGAATACCAGCCCGAGGCTGTATTCGGGATTGTTTTTGTTGAGCTTATCGATTTCCTTAGAAACCGCCTCGACAACATTAACGGTATTTGCGTCCGTCGCTTTCTGGAGGCTTATAGTAACGGCGTCGCCCCCGTTTGAACGGCTTATACTGCTTGTTTTTTTAAAGCTTTCGCCGATATCCGCTATATCCGAAAGATAAATCGTCGCGCCGGTGGGAAGCGGTATCGGAACCGATTTGATATCCGAGATGTTATTGAATTCGCCAACCGTCCTGACGATAAGGCTTTTATCGCCGTAAGAAACCGAGCCGCCGGGG